>NZ_JBRRDR010000032.1:0-52636 GCF_056759755.1 Stenotrophomonas sp. STEN046 | reverse complement strand
TTAGCGAGTGTCTCGTGGGCTAGGAGATGTGTATAAGAGACAGCCCCCCCTCAACCGGACCCACCCCGCCTTCGACAGTTTCCCGCGATCTGTCGGACATGCCGCCGCTGCTGGTGGTGGGTGCCGACCGTTGGTCGGCACAGTTGAATTCATTCGATATCTGACAGATGTGTCGACCAAGGTCGACACCTACCAACAGCAGCCAGTACCAGCCGCCTCGGGAACCTGTCGGGGGTGGGGCGGTGTGGGTGGGCAGGACCGTTGGCGCCATGGATGGCGCCATCGAGCCCCCAGGGATGGGTTTACGGCGTGTCCTGCCCACCCACACCGTCCCGCCCAACTCACAGACAACCCAGAGCCGGCTGTTGCTGTTGACGTTGCCCTGGCTTGAAGCAGGTGCAGGGCGCAGCCCTGCCGAACCCCCACTACGGTAGGGTGGGCCGATGCGGCGCTGCAGCTTGGCGCCGCCACATATTTGATTACACTTGAAACTTGTTTGCCCACGACTCCGGACACCCACCATGAAGCTTGGTTCTTTGAAGGAAGGCGGCCGCGACGGCACCTTGATCGTCGTCTCGCGTGACCTGCGCCATGGCGTGCGCGCCACCGGCATCGCCGCCACGCTGCAGCAGGCCCTGGAAGACTGGAGCCACATCGCACCGCGCCTGAATGCGCTGTACGAATCGGTGAACGCCGGCGACGCCGACGGCGTGTTCGATCTGGACCCGCAGGCCCTGGCCGCGCCGATGCCGCGTGCCTATGAATTCGTCGATGGCAGCGCCTACCTGCCGCACGTCGAGCGCGTGCGCCGCGCCCGTGGCGCCGAAGTGCCGGAAAGTTTCTACAGCGACCCGCTGATGTACCAGGCCACCAGCGCCGGCTTCTACGGCCCGCGCGATGCGGTGAAGGTGATCAGCGAGGAATACGGCATCGACCTGGAAGCCGAGATCGTGGTCATCACCGACGATGTGCCAATGGCCGCCACGCCCGAGCAGGCCGCCGGCCATATCCAGCTGGTCGGCCTGGTCAACGACGTCTCGCTGCGCAACCTGATCCCGGGCGAGCTGGCCAAGGGCTTCGGCTTCCTGCAGTCCAAGCCGCGCTCGGCGCTGTCGCCGGTGTTCGTCACCCCCGATGAGCTGGGCGCAGCCTGGCAGGACAGCAAGGTGCACCTGCCGTTGCTGACCCACATCAACGGCGCCTGGTTCGGCGCGCCGGAAGCGGGCGTGGACATGCAGTTCAACTTCGCCCAGCTGGTCGCCCACGCAGCCAAGACCCGTCCGCTCAGCGCCGGCACCATCGTTGGCTCGGGCACCATCGCCAACGAAGACACCGGCAAGGGTGCCTCCTGCTTCGCCGAACAGCGCGTGGTGGAAACCCTGCGCGATGGCAAGCCAAGCACGCCGTTCATGTCCTTCGGCGATGTGGTGCGCATCGAGATGCTCGACGCGTCCGGCAACAGCATCTTCGGTGCGATCGAGCAGCGCATCGAACAGGCGGCCAAGGCCTGAGCGTGGAGGCGGCGATGGAGATCCCGGTCGACGACGGCATCGTGCTGTACACCTACTGGCGATCCAGCGCCGCCTATCGCGTGCGCATCGGCCTGGCCCTGAAGGGCCTGGCCTGGGAGGCGCGACCGGTCCATCTGGTGCGCGCGGGCGGTGAACAGCACCACGACAGCTACCGCGCGCTCAACCCGCAGCAGCTGGTGCCGACCCTGCTGCACGATGGCCGCGCGTTGACCCAGTCGCTGGCCATTCTTGAATACCTCGAAGAGCGCTTCCCGCAGGTGCCGCTGCTGCCTGCCGATGCCGCTGGCCGTGCCCGGGTGCGCGCACTGGCACAACTGGTGGCCTGCGATATCCACCCGATCAACAACCTGCGGGTGATGCAGTACCTGGAGCGGGATCTGCAGCTGCCCGCCGATGCACGCACGCAGTGGACGCTGCACTGGATGGCAGAGGGCTTCGCGGCGATGGAGGCGATGCTGGCCGCCAGCGCTGACACCGGCACGTTCTGCCACGGTGATCATCCCGGCCTGGCTGACATCTGCCTGCTGCCACAGTTGTACAACGCGCACCGTTTTGGGCTTGATCTGGCGCCCTATCCGACCCTGCGCCGCATCGAAGCGGCCTGCCAGCCACTGGATGCGTTCGCACAGGCACGCCCGGAAAACCAGGTCGACGCCGGCTGAGGCGCGTTTCATTCGCCGGGCATGGCCCGGCGCTACCGAGGCGCGACCGGTGATAGCGCCGGGCCATGCCCGGCGGGTGCGGAATCGTCTGCCAGCAATTGCCGCAGATCATCGCGGAACAACCGGTAGGCCTCCTCGCGCCGGGCCTCGTCCTTCTGCCGCAGCACCCAGGCCGGATGCACCGTGGCATAGCCGCGGGTGCCATCATCCAGCACATGCCAGCGGCCACGGTCGCGCATCAGGTTGAAGCCGCTACCGAACAACGCGGTTGCCGCCGTCGCTCCCAGGCACACGATCACCTTCGGCTGTACCCGCGCGATTTCGCCCATCAGCCAGGGCCGGCAGGCATGTATGTGCCGGCTCTCCGGCCGTTTGTGCAGGCGCAGCTTGCCGCGTCGCTCGTGGTGGAAATGCTTCACCGCATTGGTCAGGTACAAGGTGTTGCGTTCGATGCCCAACGCCTGCAGGGCGCGGTCCAGCAGTTTGCCGGCCGGTCCAGCAAACGGGCGCCCGCTCAGGTCTTCCACATCGCCGGGCTGCTCGCCCACCAGCATCACCCGCGCATCGGCACGGCCCTCGCCGAACACGGTCTGGGTGGATGCTTCCCACAATGGGCACTGCCGGCAGCTGGCCGCGCGCTGGCGCAGCCCGTGCAGGCTGCCATCCTCCGCAACGGCTGCGGTGGGTGTGCGTACGGGAACACGCCGCTGTGGCGCCTGCGCCGGCCGATCGTGCATCTCCTGCACGCGGCTGGCCGCATCGCGCACCAAGCCGGGCAACAGCTGTGCTTCCGGAAGATGTTTCCAGTAGCGGGCAGGCATCTCCTGCTGCATCATCCGCGTGTTGAGTCGTGCCGGATTGAAGATGCTGGCGTAATAGGTCTGCCACAGCGTCTCGCGTGCATCTTCGGCAGGCGCATCCTGGCGGGTGGCGCCGGCACCGAACGAAAGGGCACTGCCATCCCACTGCACGCTGCGTGCGGGCGTCAGGATCGCCCAGCGCATGCCGGCAAAGCGGCGGGCGAAGAACGGGGCGACACGGTCGACGATGTCGTGATCAGGCTCGAACCAGGCGATGAATGCATCGGTTTGGCCCGGCACCTCGCGGAAACGCACGAAGGCCTTCATCTTGTGCGTGTCGCGGCGCACTGCCTGGGCCAGGGCCATCAAACGCAGGACATCGGCATCGGCGGGGTTGGACAGCACCGTGCGTTCGCCGTGGGTGATGCGCCACAGCACCCGGTACAGCAGGGCAAGGCGTTGCGGATCGCGATGGCACAGGCAGGTGGCGGCCAGTTCGACGAAATCGCGCGGCACGTTCGGTGTGGCGGCGCCCTCGGGAACCGGCGCCTGCTGTACGGCCGGTGCATCCAGCAACGACGCTGCGCTGCCGACCATCCAATCCAGTTGTCCGGGGGGCACGCCGCGCAGCAGCGCCTCGCGCGCGGCGTTGCGCCAGGCATCCAGCGACCACGGTGGATCCACCCGCAGCGACCAGCGTTGCATCTCAGGCAGCAGGCGCGGCATCGAACAGGGTGCCTTGGCGCGGCGGCGGGGCCAGCTTGGCGCGCAGCGCCGCCGGATCATCCAGTGCACTGCGGGGGTGGTGGTCGGCCAGCTGTACGAACGGCAGCAGCTTGCTCATCGGCGCCTTCAGCCTTGCCACGTCGGCCACCCGCAGGCGGCCATGGCGCCGGGCCATCAGCACGCGCTTGACGTTGCGCACGCCCAGCCCGGGCACCCGCAGCAGCAGTTCCTTGGGCGCGCGGTTCAGGTCCACCGGGAAGCGTTCGGGGTGGCGGATCGCCCAGGCCATCTTGGGATCGATGTCCAGATCCAGCATGCCGTCCTGGGTGGTGTCGGTGATTTCCTCCACCCCATAGCCATAGAAGCGCAGCAGCCAGTCGGCCTGGTACAGGCGGTGCTCGCGCTGCAGCGGGGGCGGCTGCAGCGGCAGCTGGCGGCTCGCATCGGGAATTGGACTGAAGGCGGAGTAGTACACCCGGCGCATGCGGTAGTTGCCATACAGGGTGTCGGCACTGGTCAGGATCTGCTGGTCGCTGGCGCCATCGGCACCGACGATCATCTGCGTGCTCTGGCCGGCGGGGGCGAAGCGTGGCGGGCGAGGGCGCGCGCTGCGCGCTGCAACCGGCGCGATCACCGTCGGGGCCCTGCGCGCCTCCCTGGCTTCCTCGATGCGCCAGCGCAGTTCGCCCATCGCGCCGCGGATCGACGTGCTGGTCTTTTCCGGGGCGAGCGCGGCCAGGCCCGCCTCGGTCGGCAGCTCGACGTTGATCGAGAGGCGATCGGCATGACGGCCGGCGCTGGCCAGCAGCTCCGGCGACGCTTCGGGAATGGTCTTGAGGTGGATGTAGCCGGCGAACCGATGCTCCTCGCGCAGCCGGCGCGCAACCTCCACCATCCGCTCCATGGTGTAGTCGGCGTTGCGGATGATGCCACTGGAAAGGAACAGGCCTTCGATGTAGTTGCGCTTGTAGAAGTCCAGCGTGAGCGTCACCACTTCGTCCACGCTGAAGCGCGCACGCGGCACGTTGCTGGACACCCGGTTCACGCAGTAGGCGCAGTCGTACACGCAGAAGTTGGTCAGCAGGATCTTCAGCAGCGATACGCAGCGGCCATCGGGCGTGTAGCTGTGGCAGATGCCCATGCCTTCGGTGCTGCCAATGCCGCCGGAGGCGCGCGAATCGCGCTTGCCCGCACCGCTGGAGGCGCAGGAGGCATCGTACTTGGCGGCGTCGGCAAGGATGGCCAGCTTGCGGATGGTTTCCATTGAGGAAACCTACGGACAGGGGGTCTCATTGGATGAGACAGCCCCTTAACCCTTCAGGATTCCGCCGGGCATGGCCCGGCGGTCACGGCTCAGAACCCGTGGGTAATGCTCGGCGCGGCTGCCGAGAAATCCGCGTACGGATCGTGCTCGCCACTGCCGCCTTCGGACAGGCGGAACTTCAACGCCAGACCATCGCGCGAGTCGGCCGCGCGCAGCGCTTCCTCCTGCTCGATGGTGCCGTTCTTGGCCAGCCGGAACAGGCACTGGTCGAAGCTCTCCATGCCTTCCTCCAGCGAGGCCTCCATCGCCGCCTTGATCTCGTGCACCTGGCCGCGACGCAGCAGGTCGCGGATCATCGGCGTGTTGATCAGCACCTCGGTGGCCGGCAGGCGGCGCCCCTCGGTGTTCTTCACCAGGCGCTGGCTGACCACCGCCCGCAGGTTCAGCGCCAGGTTCATCAGCACGTTCTTGTGCGCGCTTTCCGGGAAGAAGTTGAGGATGCGCTCGATGGTCTGGTCGGCGTTGTTGGAATGCAGCGTGGCCAGGCACAGGTGCCCGGTCTCGGCGAAGGCGATCGCCGCCTCCATGGTTTCCGCATCCAGGATCTCGCCGATCAGGATCACATCCGGTGCTTCACGCATCGCGTTCTTCAGCGCGTTGTGGAAGGCGTGGGTATCCAGCCCGACCTCGCGCTGGTTGACGATGGACATCTTGTGCTTGTGCAGGTATTCGATCGGATCCTCGATGGTGAGGATGTGGCCGGTCGTGGTGCTGTTGCGGTGGTCGATCATCGACGCCAGCGAGGTCGACTTGCCCGAACCGGTGGACCCCACCACCAGCACCAGGCCCCGCGGGGTCATGATGACGTCCTTCAGCACCTGCGGCAGGTTGAGCTCCTCGATGCTCGGAATCCGGCTGCGGATGGCGCGGATGACCATGCCCACTTCACCGCGCTGCTTGAACACGTTGACGCGGAAACGCCCGGCATCGGCCAGGGCGATGGCCATGTTGAGCTCCAGCTCGCGCTCGAACTGGGGCACCTGGCCCTCGTCCATCAGCGAGTAGGCGATTTTCTTCACCATTCCCGGCGGCAGGCCGGTATTGCCGAGCGGATACAGCTTGCCCTCGATCTTGATGTAGACCGGCGCGCCGGTGGTCAAGAACATGTCCGAAGCGTTCTTTTCGGTCATCAGCTTCAGGAAGTAGCCGATATCCATTGCGAATTTTCCCCAACGAAACTGCCGGTGCCCGTTGCAAGCACGGTGCCGGCTTGACGACAATGGCCGCGAACCGACAACCGGTACGGCCTCCCCAATGAAACGACTTAGCTTCGCACGAATGCGCCACAGCCTGTATGTGATGGCGTTTGCATTCGCACTCTCTGCTCCCGCCTGGGCGCAGGATGGCGCGCTGGAACTGGCGCAGGCCCGGCAGGCGGTGGACAAGGCCACCCAGGCCGATGCCGACCAGTACGCCCCGGATCTGATCGGGCTGGCCCGCCAGGGGCTTGAGCAGGCCCAGCGTGCCGCTGGCGACCGCCGCGAGCGCAAGAACGCGCCGGCGCTGGCCCTGCGTGCCGCCGTCGATGCCGACCTGGCCCGCGCCCGCAGCGAGGAAGCCACCGCTACCGCACAGCTGCAGCTGCGCCGCAACGAGGTCAACCAGCTGCAGCGCCAGCTCTCGACCGGGGAGGACCGCCGGTGAAGCCGATCTCTGCCATGACCCTGGCCGCACTGCTGGCCCTGCCGGCGCTGGCGACGGCCGCCGACAACCCGATGGTCGGCCAGCTGACCCAGCGGCTGCTTTCGATCCAGGCCAACCCGGACACCGCTGAACTGGGTGCCTTCGAGCGCATGCAGGCGCAGCAGGCCATCGCCACCCTGGACAAGGCCAAGCGCCGTGACCAGGAACTGGCGACGTATCTGGCCGAACGCCGGGTCGAAATCGCCGAGACCGCCGTACGGGCCGCCCTGGCCGCGCGCGAGGTCGATCGCCTGGAACGCACCCGCAGCGATCTGCTGATCGAAGCCAGCCGCCGCGACGCCGCCCGTGCCCGCCAGGAAGCCGAGCAGCTGCGCATGCAGGCGCAGATGCAGGCCGAAGAGGCCGAACGCCTGCGCCAGGCCGCCGAAGCGGAGACCCTGGCCCGCCAGGACGCCGAGAACGCCCTGACCAGCGTGGCCGGCAAGCAGCAGCAGCGCCTCAGCTCGGCCCAGCAGAACGCGGCCAAGCTGGCCCGTGAGGAAGCCGAACTGGTGTCCGGGCAGAAGCTGCCGGGCTCGAAGTTCGATGGTCGTGGCGAGGTCTTCACCTTTGCCGGTGACGCGTTCGCCGCAGGCGGCTCCAGCCTGTCCGGTGGCGCCCGCAACCAGGCCAAGGCGCTGGCCGAGTATGTGAACATCGGCAAGAAGGGCCGTATCCGCATCGAGGCCTACGACAGTGCCAACGGTGTGGGCCAGAAGCGGGCCGAGGCACTGCGCGACGCGCTGGTCTCGGCCGGTGTCGCCAGCAGCCGGATCCAGCTCAGTGGCAAGAAGGCCGCCTCGACCCGGGCACGCTCTGCCGAGGTCGTCATCGCGCCGTAATTGATTGATATTGTTTGTTTTTCGTTGTCCTGAGTATTCAGCCTGAACCCCGCCCCGGCGGGGTTCGGTCTTTCTGTCGCAGAGGCTTGAACCCGGTCCGGAGCAGGCGTAGGGTCAATTGTCCGGGACGCAATAACGCGGACCGGACGATGGGAGGGCCGGGCCGATGCAAGCAGGGCGCGAACCGCAGCAGACCGATGTGCGCAGGCCAGTGCCGCACGTCGTTGTGGGCACCCTGGTGGGCATTGACCGGCACTCCTCCATGAACAACGCCCCGTGCCTTGCGGCCGGGGCGTTCGTGTATCTGTCGAAGGAGGTCCATCATGTTTGAAGATCAGCCCCAGAGCGAGATCGACGCCCGTCGCGCGCGAGATCCGGAGTTCCGGGCACTCCATGACCAGCACCGCAAGTTGAACAAGAAGTGCATGGATGCGGAGTTGGGTGTACTCCCGATCGATGATGTCACCCTGGGTCGAATGAAGCGGGAGAAGCTGCTGGCCAAGCAACGCCTTCTGCGCATGTACGAAACACCGCTCGCAACGTCGTCCCCCACGCATTGACGCACAGCGGTCCTGCCTGGAACGGCATGACCCGGCCACCGATGGCCCCGCCAGGCACTGATAGCCTGGCACCGCGGCGCCACTGAAACCGGCGTCGCGCCAAGGCACCACAGGCAGTGGTGCCTTGGCGTGCAGCCCATCACAGCAACCCATGTCCCCCGATGCGGGCGGTACCGGTCTCCTCGTCGATCCGGGGCCGCCCGCATCCTTTTTTCCCGGTCCCATGGCCCACCATCGAACCGGCCTGACTTTCGTCGCCATCCGTCGGATAATCATCTGTCCGGCCCTGCGTGGCGCGAACCGAAAGTCCCCGAATGCCCATCCACTCTTCCGTCCTCGAACTCATCGGCCAGACCCCGATCGTCAAGGCCCAGCGCCTGGACACCGGTGTCTGCGAGCTCTACCTGAAGCTCGAAAGCGCCAACCCGGGCGGATCGATCAAGGATCGCATCGGCCTGTCGATGATCGAGGCGGCGGAAAAGCGCGGCGATCTGAAGCCGGGCGCGACCCTGGTCGAGGGCACCGCCGGCAACACCGGCCTGGGCCTGGCGCTGGTAGCGCAGCAGAAGGGCTACAAACTGATCCTCGTCGTTCCCGACAAGATGAGTCGCGAGAAGATCTTCAACCTGAAGGCGATGGGGGCCGAAGTGCGCCTGACCCGTTCGGACGTGGCCAAGGGCCATCCCGAGTACTACCAGGACCTGGCCAAGACCATCGCCGAGCAGACCCCGGGCGCCTACTTCATCAACCAGTTCGGCAACCCGGACAACCCGGCCGCGCATGAATTCGGCACCGGCCCGGAAATCCTGGAGCAGATGGACGGCGATCTGGATGCCATCGTGTTCGGCTGCGGCAGCTCCGGCACCATGACCGGCCTGTCGCGTGCCTTCGCCAAGCTGTCGCCGAAGACTGCGCTGGTGCTGGCCGACCCGGTCGGCTCGATCCTGGCCGAATACATCAACGATGGCGTGCTCAACGACAAGTCGGGCAGCTGGCTGGTGGAAGGCATCGGCGAGGACTTCCTGCCGTCGATCTCCGACTTCAGCCGCGTCACCAAGGCCTACGCCATCAGCGACGCGGAGAGCTTCCACACCGCGCGCGAGCTGCTGGGCAAGGAAGGCATCCTCGGCGGTTCGTCCACCGGCACCCTGCTGGCGGCGGCGCTGAAGTACTGCAAGGAGCAGACCACGCCGAAGAAGGTGCTGGTGCTGGTGCCCGACACCGGCAACAAGTACCTGTCCAAGATGTACAACGACTACTGGATGCTGGACAACGGCTTCCTGCAGCGTCCGCAGCACGGCGACCTGCGCGACCTGATCCTGCGTCCGTACGGCCAGCGCGACACCGTGGTGATCGGCCCCAACGACCTGCTGACCACCGCCTACCAGCGCATGAAGCTGTACGACGTGTCGCAGCTGCCGGTGATGGACGGTGACCAGCTGGTCGGCATCGTCGATGAAAGCGACGTGCTGCTGCATGTCTATGGCGATGAAGCCCGCTTCCGCGACCCGGTGGCCACTGCGATGGTCAGCAAGCTGGACCGGCTGGACGTGAAGTCGCCGATCGAGGCGCTGCTGCCGGTGTTCGACCGCGGGCAGGTGGCGATCGTGATGGACGGTGACGCCTTCCTGGGCCTGATCACCCGCATCGATCTGCTGAACTACCTGCGTCGGCGCGTTCAGTAAGGCGTTTATCGCCGCAGATCGCCGCTGAGTTCCGGTTTATCCGCGTCAAAGCCCGTTAAGGCCGCGCTGATAGACTCCCGCTCCTTCGACGACACCGGTCATCGGTGTCATTCAGGAAACCACATGTCCAACGCTTCTTCCCAGGACCGCGCGCTGGCGCTGGCCACCCTCGCCATCCATGGCGGCCAGTCGCCCGACCCGAGCACCGGCGCGGTGATGCCGCCGATCTACGCCACCTCGACCTATGCGCAGTCCAGCCCTGGCGAGCACCAGGGCTTCGAGTACTCGCGTACCCACAATCCCACCCGCTTCGCCTACGAGCGTTGCGTGGCGTCGCTGGAAGGTGGCACCCGCGGCTTTGCCTTCGCCTCGGGCATGGCGGCCAGTTCGACCGTGATCGAGCTGTTGGACGCCGGCAGCCACGTGGTGGCGATGGATGACATCTACGGTGGCAGCTTCCGGCTGTTCGAGCGCGTACGTCGCCGCACCGCTGCGCTGGACTTCAGCTTCGTTGACCTGACCGATCTGGCAGCGTTTGAAGCGGCGATCACGCCGAAGACCCGGATGGTCTGGATCGAGACCCCGACCAACCCGATGCTGAAGATCGTCGATATCGCCGCGGTCGCTGCCATCGCCAAGCGCCATGGCCTGATCGTGGTGGTCGACAACACCTTCGCCTCGCCGATGCTGCAGCGTCCGCTGGAGCTGGGCGCGGACCTGGTGCTGCATTCGGCCACCAAGTACCTGAACGGCCATTCGGACATGGTCGGTGGCATGGTCGTGGTCGGCGACGACGCCGAACTGGCCGAACAGATGGCCTTCCTGCAGAACTCGGTGGGTGGCGTGCAGGGGCCATTCGACAGCTTCCTGGCCCTGCGTGGCCTGAAGACCCTGCCGCTGCGCATGAAGGCGCACTGCGCCAACGCGCTGGCGCTGGCGCAGTGGCTGGACAAGCACCCGGCGGTGGAGAAGGTGATCTACCCGGGCCTGGCCTCGCACCCGCAGCATGAACTGGCGGGCAAGCAGATGGCCGGCTACGGCGGCATCGTCTCGATCGTGCTGAAGGGCGGCTTCGAAGCGGCCAAGCGTTTCTGCGAGAAGACCGAACTGTTCACCCTGGCCGAGTCGCTGGGCGGCGTGGAAAGCCTGGTGAACCATCCTGCGGTGATGACCCATGCCTCGATCCCGGTGGCACGCCGCGAACAGCTGGGTATCAGCGATGCGCTGGTGCGGCTGAGCGTGGGTGTTGAGGATCTGGGGGATCTGCAGGTGGATCTGGAACGGGCGCTGGGAGCGCAGGCAGCCTGATGGGCATCCTCTCGGTCTTCGGCAAGCATCGCTCGCTGACCTTCGAGTTGAGCCAGCGCGAAGTGCTGGGCCGCTATCGAGGTGCCAGTTTCGGCCTGCTGTGGTCTCTGATCAGCCCGTTCCTGATGCTGCTGGTCTACACGTTGGCCTTCGGCTTCGTCATGAAGGGACGTTGGCCCGGGTCAACAGGATCGACCACCGATTTCGCCCTGATCCTGTTCGCCGGATTGACCGTGCATGGCTTCTTCGCCGAGTGCTTCACCCGTGCGCCGCAGTTGATCGTATCCAACACCGGGTATGTAAAGCGGGTGGTCTTTCCTCTGGACATCCTGGTCTGGAGCATGACCTTCTCGGCGTTGTTCCACCTGCTGATGAACATGGTTGTGCTGCTGCTGCTGCAGCTGGCGATCAAGGGCAGCATCCCGGTCACTGCCGCACTGCTGCCGCTGGTGGTGTTGCCCCTGGTGATCCTTACTGTCGGCGTAGGCTGGATGGTGTCTTCGCTGGGTGTGTACCTGCGCGACATCGGCCAGATCGCCGGCGTGATCGCTGCTGCGATGCTGTTCCTGTCCTCTGCGATCGTGCCGGTCGAATCGGTACCGGAGAGTTATCGAATCGTCTTTGAACTCAATCCGCTGACCTTCATCATCGACCAGGTGCGCGAAGTGGTGATTTGGGGTCGATTGCCCAATTGGACCGGGCTGGGCATCTACACCGCCATCGCATGCGTGGTGGCTCTGCTGGGCCATCGCATGTTCAACAAGTTGCGCGTGGGGTTTGCCGATGTGCTCTGAACGCGTCGAACAGGAAGTCGTCATCGACGTGTGCGGCGTCGGCAAGTCCTACCATATGTATGAGCGGCCATCGCATCGCCTCCTGCAGGCGCTGGCTGGCAGGCGCAAGACGTTCTACAAGGACTTCTGGGCACTGCGCGGGGTCAGTTTCTCGATTCGTCGCGGGCAGACGGTAGGCATCGTCGGCCGCAATGGCTCGGGCAAGTCCACCCTGCTGCAGATGATTGCCGGCACCCTCAACCCAACCGAAGGAAGCATTTCGGTCAAGGGGCGTGTTGCGGCTCTGCTGGAGTTGGGTAGTGGCTTCAATCCGGAGTTCACCGGGCGCGAGAATGTATATCTCAATGCCACGATCCTGGGCCTGACCCGGCCGCAGATCGAAGCGCGCATGGACAGCATCCTGGCCTTCGCCGACATCGGCGAGTTCATCGACCAGCCGGTACGCAGCTATTCCAGCGGCATGTCGGTGCGCCTGGCGTTCGCCGTGATCGCCCATGTCGACGCCGACATCCTGATCATCGACGAAGCACTGGCGGTGGGCGATGCTTTCTTCTCGCAGAAGTGCATGCGCTTCCTGCGCGAGTTCCAGAAGAGCGGCACGTTGCTGTTCGTCAGTCACGATGCCGCGGCTGTGACCAATCTCTGCGAAAGTGCCGTGTGGCTGCAGCACGGTCAGATGCGGTTGTCCGGTACTTCGCAGGAAGTGATTGAAGCGTACATGACCGAACAGCACGTGGTTGGACGCCGCGAGTCTGGTGCCGACGAGGTCGTGGTTGAACGAAAGCAGCGACGCCTGGCCACCGATGCCCCGGACTTCCGCCATCAGGCGTTGCTGGAGGCCGGCGCAAGCAACCGTATCGCGCTGTTCCAGTTCGACCCTGACAATGTCGGGCAGGAGTTTGGTGCCCAAGGCGCACGCATCATTGATGTGGCGCTCACCGACGAACATGGCGCGCCGCTGGGCATGGCCGAAGGCGGCGAGCTGGTGCGTCTGCGCATCCGCGTCGAGCTGGTGCAGGCGCTGGACAGCCTTATCGTCGGCTTCTATGTCAAGGATCGTCTGGGCCAGCGCCTGTTCGGTGACAACAGTTACTTCGCCTGCAAGGACGCACCCGTGGGTGGCATGCCAGGCGAGTGCATTGCAGCCTCGTTCCTGTTCCGCATGCCGGTGATGCCTTCCGGCTCCTACATGATCGATGCAGCGGTGGCCTCCGGCGACCAGCACGACCACACACAGCAGCACTGGATCCATGACGCGCTGGAATTCCGCGCGATCGACGAGACCATGCGGTTTGGCCTGGTGGGCTTGCCCATGCTGGCCATCGATGTCAACAAGGAACCCTGATGATCGAGTTTACCGGCGAACGTTTCGTCCCCACCGAACACGGTGTGATACGCCAGGAGCATCTGCACCGGTATGCCTGGTGCCTGCCGCTGGTCGCGGGCAAGGACGTGCTCGACGTTGCCAGCGGCGAAGGCTATGGCAGCGCGATGCTGGCCGGCAGTGCGCGATCCGTGCGCGGCGTGGACATCTCGCCCGAGGCGGTCGCGCATGCGGCGGAGCGCTACGCTGATGTGTCCAACCTGCGTTATCTGCAGGGCTCGGCGGCCGCGATCCCGTTGCCCGATGACAGCGTGGATGTGGTGGTGTCTTTCGAGACGATCGAACACCTGTACGAGCAGGAAGAGATGATGTCCGAAATCCGCCGCGTGCTGCGGCCGGATGGTGTGATGGTCATGTCTTCGCCGAACAAGGAGGTGTACTCCGATCGCGCCGGCTACCACAACGAGTACCACGTCAAGGAACTGTACCTGGAGGAGTTCCAGGCACTGGTAGCGCGCCATTTCCCGGCGTCTCGCCTGTGCGGGCACCGGATGTCGGTCTGCTCGACGATCACGTCGCTGGATGGTGGCCCGGACCAGAAGGTCTACCAGGCCTTGACCGATACCGGAGAAGGGGTAATGGAACGCGCGGCGGTCATCCCCGACGCGGTCTATTTCGTCGTTGTCGCTGCGGCCGCCCCTTCGCTGTTGCCGCAACTGCCTGCATCCATTCTGTATGCCGAAGCAGAGGATCTGTACGCGCATCACCATGAGGTGGCGCGCTGGGCGCAGGCCCAGGATGCAGAGATCGGCGAACTGCGTGGCCACGTGGTGCGCGAGCAGTCGGTCGTGGCAGAACTGCATGGGCGCCTTGAGACGCTGCGCGGACAGGAGCAGAGCCAGCGCGCGCTGGTCGACTCGCTTCATGACGAACTGTCGGGCGAAAAAGCCAGGGCCGAGCGGCTGGAAGCTGCGATGGCTGAGATCTGGGACGCGCGCGCAGGTCTTCAACAAAGGCTCAATGCAGTGACCGGCCTGACGGATGCGGCGCGTCAGGCACTGCAGCAGCACCATCAGCAGATCCAGCACCTGATGGAGCGTTCCGGTGTGGGCCATGCAGACACCGTACAGGACCTGGAAGGCGGCGCAGACGCAGACGAAGTGTCTGCACTGCTGAAGTCCTACAGGGCCGAACTCCATGGGCTGCAGCAACTCACCGCGTCGCTGATCAATTCCCGTTCCTGGCGCATCACCAAGCCGTTGCGGCTGGCCGGTCGCGTGCTGCGGGGTGAATGGCGCACGGTGCTGCATTCGCTGCGCGCATCCGGACTGGCGCGCCATCCGCTGCTCAAGCCGATGGTTCCGATGGCCAAGAGGATGCTGCTGCGGCAGGAGGCCTCTGCGCCGACGCCACTTGAAGGACTGCTGCTGGACGATGTCATGCGCGACCCGCAGGCGATCCAGAAGGATGTGCGCTTTGCAGAGGTCGAGAATCCGGTTGTCAGTATCGTGGTTCCTACCTACGGCAACTACGAGCAGAGCCTCGCATGCGTGGCGTCCATTGCCCGTGTCGGCGCGAAGGTTTCCTTCGAGGTGCTGGTGCTGGAGGACGCTTCCGGCGATCCCAGGATCGATGCGTTGTCAACGATTCCCGGCCTTCGCTACCACGTCCATGCAAAGAACCTGGGTTTCCTGCGCTCCTGCAACCAGGCGCTGAGCCTGGCCAGGGGCCGCTATGTCTATCTGCTCAACAACGACACCGAAGTGCGGCCGGGTTGGCTGGATGCCTTGGTCGATGTCTTCGAAAGCCATCCCGATGCTGGCCTGGTGGGTTCCAAGCTGGTGTATCCGGACGGGCGGCTGCAGGAGGCTGGCGGCATCGTCTGGTCTGATGGCAGCGCATGGAACCACGGCCGGCTGCAGGATCCGACATGTCCGGCCTACAACTACCTGAAGGAAGTCGACTATGTGTCCGGCGCATCGATCATGCTGCCGATGGCGCTCTTCCAGGAGCTGGGTGGCTTTGACGAGCACTTCGCACCGGCGTACTACGAAGACACCGACATTGCCTTCCGCGTGCGCGCACGTGGGCTGAAGGTCTACATGCAGCCTGCATCGGTGGTTGTGCACTATGAAGGTGTTTCCAGCGGCACCGATGAAGGCAGCGGCGTAAAGGCGTGGCAGGCGATCAATCGCGAGAAGTTCCTCGCCCGTTGGAAGGCCACGCTTGAACAGGGCCAGTTTGCCAATGGCGAGAATGTCTTCCTTGCACGCGATCGCTCGCGCAGCAAGCGCCACGTGCTGGTGGTCGATCACTACATCCCGCAACCGGACCGAGACGCTGGCTCGCGTGCGACCTGCCAGGTAATGCACACGCTGCTGCAGGAGGGCTGCCAGGTGACGTTCTGGCCGGCAAACGCCTACCTCGATGCGGTCTACGCGCCCCCCCTGCAGCGTGCTGGCATCGAAGTGATGCACGGCGCGGATTGTGTCGGGGTGGACGGTTTCGACGCGTGGATGGCCAGCAACGGGCGCTACCTGGACGCGGTGATCCTCAACCGGCCGCACGTATCGGCAGAACTGGTCGCCAGCGTGCGTCGGCACAGCAAGGCGACCCTGGTCTATTACGGACACGACATCCATCACCTGCGAATGCAGCAGCAGTTGCAGCTGCAGCCCGATCCCGCACTCGCGCGCGAGGCCGAGCGTTTCCGTGATTTCGAACACGCGCTCTGGCAGGAAACCGACGTGGTGCTGTACCCGTCGAGTGACGAAACCACCCACGTCCGCGACTGGCTGGCGAGCAAGGCACCGGATGCGGCCGTTCGTGCGGAAACCATTCCGCTCTATGCCTTTGAGCCGGTTGCCGACGCCGATGTGCCGGAAGCGAAGGAGCGACGGGATATCCTGTTCGTGGCCGGTTTCGCGCATGCGCCGAACGTGGATGCAGCGCGATGGTTCGTTGACCAGGTCCTGCCACTGGTGCAGGCGCAGTTGCCGGCAGTGCGTGTGAGTCTGGTCGGGTCCAACCCGCGTCCGGAGATACTGGCCATGTCGTCCGACAACATCGACGTTACCGGCTATGTAAGCGACGACGTGCTGGAGGGCTGGTACCGCAGGGCTCGAGTTTCAGTGGCACCGCTGCGATTCGGTGGCGGGGTCAAGGGCAAGGTGCTGGAAAGCCTGCGACATGGCCTGCCCTGTGTGACCACTTCGGTCGGCATGCAGGGCCTGGGCCAGGCAGCCACCTTCATGCCAGCGGCCGATGATGCCGCCGGCATGGCAGCGCATATCGTGCTGCTGCTGCAGGACGACGTGCGTTGGCAGCAGGTATCGGACGATGGCCGCAGATTCATCGACCGGCACTATTCGGATGATGCCCTGCGGCGCATCCTGTCCAAGGCCATTGCACCTCGCTGAGCATCCACAACCCCGCCGGTGAGCGGCACCGGCGGGCCCTGGTCCATGGTTTCGTGGGCCACGCAGGCAAGTGAACACGGGCTTTACGCTGCCGGTCGCATGCGTGAAAATGCGTCGTCTTCGCCTCGGTTGCTGGCGATCTCTAGGAGCATTCCATGCGGACTCAATCGCGTGCGCTGTGGGTCTGCGCACTGGTGCTGACACTGGTCGGCTGTTGTGATGAAGCCGGACGGCGACGCGCTGGCGCGGCCGGAACCGCACCCGAAGTGCCCGGCCTGCAGGCTGCGGTGACCGACGCATCTGTTGCCGGAATGAGCCTGGTCCATGCAAGTGTGCATGGCATGGCGGTTCAACCGAAGGTAATCAAGCTTGATTGCCGGGGTGCGGCCGGATCGTCCGCCGAAGTACAGGTTGTATGGGCGTCCGAGGTCGCAGGTGTGTCTTTCGTTAAAAC
The DNA here is from genome assembly GCF_056759755.1 of Stenotrophomonas sp. STEN046. NCBI lineage: Bacteria > Pseudomonadati > Pseudomonadota > Gammaproteobacteria > Lysobacterales > Lysobacteraceae > Stenotrophomonas > Stenotrophomonas sp. STEN046. The sequence goes on along the minus strand of NZ_JBRRDR010000032.1, from coordinate 35,523 downwards.
CACTGTGGGCAGTCTGACCCAGGCGCCGAAGGTCTGGGTCGAAGGTGGTGCCGCAGGCAACGAGGTCACGGGGCCATGGATCAATGACGGTTCCGAGTTGACTCTGAGCGACGGCAACGGTCGGATTCTGGCCACCATCCGTGCCGTGGCTACGGCCTGTCCGTCCCCTTGATCGGGGCGGACCTGCACAACCTTTTCCTGCCCACCGGAGCCGTATCTTGAAAATGCCTGTCTTTGGATTCGGCGCGAGCCGTTTCGTGCTTGCGTCGCTGGTGGCAGCCTCGCATCTGTGGTCAAACATGCCGCACGGCTATGCGGCCTATGCGGTGTGGGCGTTCTTCGTGCTCAGCGGCTTTCTCATGACGCTGGTGCTGACGACCAAGTACGGCTTTGACGGTGCAGGCCTGAAGGCGTACGCGTTCAACCGCTTCATGCGCATTTTCCCGCTCTACTGGCTGGCCGCGATCATGGGCCTGCTTACGCTCTGGTACTACGGCAGCGTGGGTATCGATCTTCGTCCCATCAACGGCGAGTTCCACATGCCGCGCGGTCTGCAGGACTGGGCTTATGTGGTCACCCTGTTCCCCGGCATCACCCGCGGTGGCCTTCCGGTGCCGGTCGCCAACGCGCTGGCCATCGAAGTGGGTTTCTATCTCTTGATGCCGATGATGGCGACCTCGCGAGGTGCGGCGGCACTCGGCGTGGTCATTGGCGCGTTGATCAACCTCAAGCTGGGCATTCATCAGGACAGTTTCGGCGAGCGTTACGCCACGTTCCTGCCATGCCTTCTGCCCTTCGCGGTTGGCGCGCTGGTCTGCCAGTACCGTGAATCGCTGGCGCGCATCCGTATGCCCTTCATCAGTTGCGCGGCGTGGTTGCTGCACGGTGCAGTCTGGTTCTTCGTGCCCAGCTGGCCGTGGGACTGGGGCCTGTACGCATCGCTGCTGCTGTCGGCGTGGATGGTGGTATCGCTGCACCAGCAGCGCGGGGGCAAGCTGGACAAGATGCTGGGCGACCTCAGCTATCCGGTCTACCTGATCCACACCACGGTGGCGGCCTGGTTTGTCTGCGCCTGCGGCTTCACCCGTCCGTTCACCACGTTCTTCCTGCCTGCATTTGCAGCCACTGTTGCATTGTCGTGGCTGATCGTCGTCTTGATCGACCGCCCGCTGTCACGCCTGAAGCGCAAGCCGCCGGCACATGTGGTTGAGGCGCACTAGAGAAAGCTGCGCAGTACTGGCAGGGCCGCAAAAAAAATGCCGGCGCGGAATCCCGCGCCGGCATTTTTGTTGGTTCTCCGGGCTGATCCCAGCGGGGTCAGTGCACCGGTGCCTCTGCAGGACAGGCCGGCAGCTCGATCTGCTGCTGGGTAAGGACGCCTTGGCTGTCGGAGCGGACCAGCGACAGCAAGGAGTGGTTCGGCAACGCGTGTTCGACCGTAAGTGTCGTTTCCTGTGACGTCGTGCTGGCCAGCAACGTTCGCTGTGCACCCACCGAATCCACCCACAACTGCGCGCCGAAAGGCGCCAGGTTCCGGGTATCAAACTGGATGTGCACCGGCTGTGCAGCACCGCGCCCGCTGCAACTGCCAGTCACTGGAGTGGCCACCAGCGTAGCCTGCGCTGATGCCTGCATGATGCGCTGGTCGAAACGCTGTTCCTGCGTGGTGCCTGGCCAGAAACCGGGCACCGTGGCCAGTGACGGGTAGAGGCGATTACGGATCTGGAACCGGTTGGAAAAGATGTTCAGCTGCTTGTCCACCAGCAGCGAGATCAGTTTCACCCGTTGTTCCTCGGGATAGCCGCATACGGTCATGATGTCCGGGCAGGCCGCCGGCGGGTTGCGCGGGTCGGTTGCCAGCCGTTGCATGGCCAGTGCCGTGTTCTGCCAATAGGGAATCAGGTAGTGCGGCAGTTTCCAGTTGTAGACCGACGCTTGCCATTGCACGCCGAGCAGGCCGGCGATCAACAGCATGATGGCGCCACGCTCGATCACGCCAGTCCTCGTCGAGGCGGGCGACGTCGGGCGCGTGAGGCGATGGTGGAACATCACCGCGATGGCTACCAGGTTGATCTGGTAGGACATGACATACCGCGGCTGGTGCAGATAGTTCCAGTCGAACGCAGGCACCCTGCTCAAGATGATGCCCGCGGTCAGGGCATACGCCACCAGCATCAGGAACGTGGCCATGGCCAACGTACGGTCATAGGCGCGTGCACGCCAGGCACCGAATACGGTCACCCAGAAGAACACCTGCAGAGCGAGCACTACGGCGGCACAAACCAAAGCCGCCTTGCCGGTGCTGTCGGGGAAGCGCGAGGCAAGCAGCTGCAGGTGCACCAGGCTGTCGGAGAAGGGGATCAACAGCCCGCTGAAGGCGTCAGCAGTAAACAGCGATTCGACCAGGCCACGGCTGGGGAGCAGTACGGCCGAGCCAGTGCCTGCGTGCTGCGCGACCCACCACAGAAACACGCGCGCCAGGATGAGGCCGCCCACGCCGGCAGCCAGAATCCTGAGCTTGTTGCCTCGCGAGCAGTTCAGCATCGGTACGCAGGCAAGCGCTGCGGCGGTCACCAGCACCAGTGCGATCTCGTCGGTGCACAGACCCAGCAGGAGGGTCGCAAGCAGCACCAGCACGGGCCTGGCTTTCTCCAGCTCGCTCATCACCAGCGAGAAGTACAGCGTGCCCAGCAGCAGCGGGATGTACCCGAGTGTCGCCAGCGGCCAGGTGAAGATGTTGGAACTGTTGAGCGACAGGCCAAGCGCGAATACCAGCCCGATGCACAGCCACGAGAACGCGTTGCGCAGGGAATCAGCCTGGGGCTGGCGCGTCATCTCGCGGGAAATGGCCCAGCACCAGGCGATGCCGATGGCAATGCCGATCAAACCCTCGATGCGGAAGTCCAGATCGAAGTACTTGGTGTGAAACAGCAGCACCAGCTTCTGCAGGGGCTGCGCGTGATCACCTGCACCGCGCTGCATGAACAGGTCGAAGAAGGTCAGCGAACCATCGAGATAGCGCGGCAGGAACTTCTCGAGGAAATACCACGCGTCCGACTGCACAAGCGGCGTAGCAACGGCGTCGCTGTACAGCAGGGCATTTGCCGACGCCGCGATCACCAGCAGAATGCCGAAGGCACGCAGGACCGGGGCCATCGGCGCTGTCACTGGAAACGACAGCGCCGTTTCGTGGCGCGCGGCACGTGTCTTCGATACTTCATTCATGCGTACTGCCTCAGTGCCGCGTCGGCCGCCTCCATCACTGCATCCAGCTGCGGCTCAACACCGATCCACAGGGGCATGCGCACCAACCGGATGCTGATATCGTCGGTGACGTGCATGGCCGAGCCTGTACGCCCATGGGAGATTCCCGCCGGGGAGGAATGCAGCGGGATGTAGTGGAATACGGACTGCACACCGCGTGCCTTCAGTTCCTGGATGAACTGCGTCCGTGCCTCCAGCGAGGGCAACAGCATGTAATACATGTGCGCATTGTGGCTGCAGTGGGCCGGTATGGTCGGCCGTACCAGGCGGCCTGCAGCCTCATGCGGTGCTGCCCAGGCGTGGTAACGCTCCCAGATCGCCAGGCGGCGGGCGGTGATGTCCTCGGCCGCATCCATCTGCGCGGCCAGGAAGGCGGCAGTGATCTCGCCGGGGAGGAACGAGGAACCCACATCCACCCAGGTGTACTTGTCGACCTAGCCGCGGAAGAAGCGGCTGCGGTTCGTGCCCTTTTCGCGAATGATCTCGGCACGCTCGGCGTGGGTGTGGTCGCGACACAGCAACGCGCCGCCTTCGCCGGAAATGATGTTCTTGGTTTCGTGGAAGCTCAGGGCGCCGAGATCGCCGAGGGTGCCCAGCGGCCGGCCCTTGTAGGTGGACATGATGCCCTGAGCGGCATCCTCGACCACCGCCAGGCCATGGCGCGCGGCAATGGCCAGGATCTCGTCCATTTCGCACGATACACCGGCGTAATGCACCACGCAGATGGCCTTGGTCCGCGGGGTGATGGCCGCTTCGATCAGCGCCTCATCGATGTTCAGCGTGTCCGCGCGGATGTCCACGAACACCGGCACTGCCCCACGCAGCACGAATGCATTGGAGGTCGAGACAAACGTGTAGGACGGCATGATCACTTCGTCGCCGTCTTCAAGGTCCAGCAGCAGGGCTGCCATTTCCAGGGCGGCGGTGCACGAGTGGGTCAGCAGCGAGGCGCTGGCGCCGGTGCGCGCATTGAGCCACGCATGGCATTGCTTGGTGAAGGGACCATCGCCGCTGAGATGACCATTGGCATGCGCATGGGTGATGTTGACCAGTTCCTGGCCAGTCATGAACGGCTTGTTGAAAGGAATCACTGCTGCTCCTGATCGTGGCTGGCGTCGGCCTGGCGCACGCATTCCATGATGTAGTGTGTATAGGGGACGAAAAGCATATCGCTTCTGACCTGGCCTTTGACCACCCCGAACTCTGCCTCGGCGAGGGCATGGTAGGCGGACGGCGTGCGGATGCTCTGGCCACGATCGCGGGCGATCAGGCCGTGGGCGATGGCCGACTGGCCATCGACGTAGGCACCGTCGAGCGAGATGAAACGGCCGCCCGGCTTGAGGGCGGCATGTGCGGTGCGCATCAGCGCCCGCGCGTGTGAATCGTCAAGGTGGTGCAGGATGCCGATGGCCAGCACGAGGTCGGCCTTCTGCTGCTCCTGACCCACCTTGTAGTCGGCCACATCCATGCATTCGAAGCGCGCGCGGTCACCAAAGCGCTTCCGTGCGGCATCGATATAGTCCTGGGACAGATCGAACCCGACGTAGCGCAGGCCCGCGGGCAGCTGGCTGAAAAGTTCGCCGGTACCGCAGCCGATATCGAGGACATGATCACCCTGGCGGGGGCGGATATGGTCGCGGATCAGCCGTGCACGGGAACGGCGGGCGCCCAGCAGGTTCTGCAGCAGGTCGTAGACCGCCGGGTGTGAAAGCACTGCGTGCAACCCATCGGTCTTCTGCGACATGGTTCAGGCTCCGGAGCGAGACAGGACAATGACGCCTAGGATGATCAAGGCGGTGCCGGCGATCTTATGCGAGTCGAAGGACTCGCGGAAGAGCAGTACCGCAAGGGTTGCCACCAGCGGGAAACTCAATGCGGTGAACGGGTAGGCCTTGCTCAGCGGCATCCGGCCGATGGCCGCCATCCAGCACAGCGAAGCGCCGAATGCCGCGGCGAAGGCGCTGATCACCCAGGGATTGAGCAGCAGGGTGATGATCGCACGCAGGTTCAGGCCGTCGATGGTCGACCCGGGATTGAGGCTGACCTGCCACTTCAGCATGAGCTGGCCATAGACGGTCAGCAGGATGGTCAAGGCAATGAAAACGTAGCTCATCGGGTCAGGTCGCTGGCAGGGTGATTTTGCGGGTAAGGACATCCAGCAGGTCGGTGCCGTCCCAGACCGGGTGGAAGTCCAGGGCGCGGCCGAACGGCACAACGCGATCGATGGCGCGATTGCCGAGACCGCACAGGAAGTCGCGCAGCGCCGAAGCCGTGAAGCCGTGCTGTACCAGCGTCTGGTCGCGGTCATCGAGTTGTGCTGCCAGCGCATCAAGTCCGTGCAGGTCGATTTCGACCACCAGACCGTGGCCGGACTGGATCTCGCGGATCCCGCCATCGGCGCGCGCCGCTTCCAGACGCAGCGGGTACAGGCCGATGGCATCGGCGGAGTGCACGCCATGACCGGTTGCAGCCAGCAGGTTGGCGTCGGTCACCCGTGCCATCAGCGCGGCCGGCTCGTCTTCCAGTGCGGCGGCCTGCATGCGCACCGCCGGCCAGAAGCGTGCCTTGGCTGCCGTGATTGCGGGCTCATCGCCGACCCAGTACAGGGTGCGCGGTGACGAGCAGGCCTGCTGGCCGAACCAGAGTACGTCGTTGCAGAAGCGCCGGGCCAGTTCCTGGAGATCGGCATCGCTGCCTTCGGTGAGGGCCGCTGCGCGCATCACCGCTACACCGAAGCGGTCCGGGAAGGCGAGTTCGACGGCCAGTGGGGAGATCGGCAGCGAGCGGATCTTGGCGACAGTGGCGTCCCCGCCCCAGATGATACGGGCGTGGCAGTGGCGGGAGATCGCGGTGGTGATCGAATCGTCGTGCGGGTAGGTCAGCAGCACTGCACGTTCCAGTACCTGCGGGTGCAGGCCCTCGCGCTGCATGTCATGCAGGATCGAAACCAGCGCATCGCGCTGGGTGCTCTGCTTCTGCGACAGGCGCGCCACGTTGGTGTTGCCCGACAGCACCGACATCAGCCAGGCGTATGCGAACAGTACGTCCACGTTGGCCGGCGCCAGATGGAAGATCAGCCCGCGGGCGAGGTCCAGTTCGGTCGGGTGCGTTCCGATGCGTTGCGACAGCTGGTTGACCGCAGCGCCGCGGAACCAGTGGCCCAGGGTGGCCAGCTCGGGGTGCTGGCGCAGCTGCGGCAGTGCGAATACACGTCGGGAGAAATCAGCGACGAACTCGCGCAGCGGTGCGCTGAACGGCAGCAGCGGCGGCAGTGCTGACAGGCGTTGCAGTTCAGCGTCCAGCGCGGCGTCCGGGTGGATTGAGAAGAGCAGTCTGGTCATGCGTTGGGTACCGTGCGGGTATCGCTGCAGCCGCGGATTTCTACGTTCTTGATACGGCCAAGCACCGCGAAGTGCTTGCCGGGACGGCCACAGGCGCAGTCGTCCTCGCCGTGGATCACGCCGAGATCTTCGGTCAGCAGGCTGTGGCCGGGATAGCTTTCGGGCAGGAGGCTCAGCACCTGGATGGCACCGGTGGTGCCATGTGGTACCGGGCGCAGGTCCTGCAGGTCACGCACGATCACGTCTGCATAGGCCGGTGCATGCAGGTGGCCCTGCTCGCATTCGAAGAAGATCGAGCCGACCTGTTCGACCATTCCGTAGTAATTGTGCACGCGCTCGATGCCGAACGTCTGCGACAGTGCGGCCTTGTAGGCGGCATTGTCGACCTTCTGCTCGTCCATCTTCTTCCAGCCGCCGCCATGTACCAGCATGCTGCCGGCCGGAAAGCGGATCTGCTTGCCGTCGCGGCGTGCGGCCTGCACGAACGACTGCCAGACGATGAAGGTAAAGCCGAACAGCAATACCGGCTCGTCTGGCTGGGCCTGCAGCCATTGCTCCAGTGCGGCCCAGTCCGGCTGCAGGTCTTCGTCCAGCAGGTACAGGTGGTCACGGCCGAAATTGGAGAAGCCGAGGATGCCTGCGGCGCGCGCATTGAAGCGGCTGCGGTCGCGCAGGAAGCTGGAGTCGTCGACCACCAGCATGCGCAGGCGCTTGGCGCCTGCGAAGTGGGAGAAGATGCGGGTCAGGGCACGGGCCTGGGCACGTGCGGTGTCGGCGTCGAGGAAAATGCGCGATACCGCGGCACCGGTGGTGCCACTGGATACCAGCGTGCGCGAAACCTTGTCATCCTCGATGCTCTTGAGGTCCATCAGCTTGAACATGCGCACCGGCAGCCACGGTACCTGCTCAAGGCTGGCCGCGTCGTCGGCCGGCCACAGGCCGTCGAGAATGCGCGCATAAGGGGCGCACTGCGCGCGGTGGTGGCCGGTCAGGCGATTGAGCCCGTCCAGCAGCCAGGCGCGCTTCTGTGCGCGGTCCAGGCCGAAGACATCGACATCCAGGGCGGCTGCCGCATCGGCAGCCGGCGCAGCGGGCAGGGTCACCTTGCAACTCCTTGTCCGGCCATCTGCCGGAGACTCTGGTAATCCACCTTGCCGCTGGCCATCAGGGGCAGCGCATCCAGATGGAGGGTACGGACGTGGCCACCGAACAGCTTGTAGCGTTCCTGCACAAGCTGGCGCACCTGCGCCTGTTCGGCGATCTCGGTGCCGTGGCTGAAGGCCACCAGGTCGTCATCGTCGCCTGAGCAGACGATCTGCTGGCTCAGTGCAGACGACAGCATGGCCTCGACTTCGTCGAGATTGACCCGGTTGCCGGAAATTTTCAGGAAGCGCTTGGCGCGTCCGGTGATGTAGTGAAAACCGTCTTCGTCGACGCGGGCGAGGTCGCCGGTGCGCAATACACCCTGCAGCTCGTCACCCTTGGCCAGGTCGGCGCGGGTGCTGGCATAACCCATCATCACGTTGGCGCCGGAATAGATCAGCTCACCGGTCGCGGCATCGACCTGCATGCGTCCACCGGGGACCGGAATACCGATGCTGCCGACCTTGTCGATGATGCGTGCGGAAGGAACGTAGCTGATCCGTGGCGATGCCTCGGTCTGGCCATACATGACGAAGAACTCCAGGCGATGGGCCTGGCTGGATTCAGCGAAATAAGCCACCAGTTCATCGCGCAGGCGGCCACCGGCCTGGGTCAGCATGCGCAGGCTGGGCAGCTGCAGCCGGGCAAGGCCCATTCGCCGCAGGATCTCGAAGGTGGCCGGGACACCGGACAGCGAGGTGATGCCGTGACGGCGTGCGCTGTCCCAGAACTCGCGGGTCATCAGGCTGTCCTCGCTCAGCACAACCGATGCCCCCACGGCCAGGTGGCTGTTGAGAATGGACATGCCGAACGAGTAGGCCAGCGGCAACGTGGTGATCGCGCGATCTTCGGCATGCAGGCCCAGGTACTCCACGATGGCGCTGGCATTGGCGTCCAGGCCGGTGGACGACAGGCGCACCAGCTTGGACGAACCGGTACTGCCGGAGGTGCTGAGCAGCAGTGCCAGGTCAGGATGTGGCGCGTCGGTTGCTGCGTCCGCCTCGCGCACGTGCAGGGACACCGCTGTGCCCTCCTGCACGGTCCGGTAGCCTTCGGCGGCCTTGCCCGGGCTGGCCACCCAGTCCGGCTGGTAGTGCGCCACCAGCGCGGCCAGCAGCTGCGGGTCGGTATCCGGCTGCAGCAGCAGCGGAACCTGGCGTCCGCTGCGCAGCGCGCCAAGGTACAGGGCAACAGCATCGACATGGCTGGGCATGCACAGCAAGCCCATGCCGCGCCCGTCCGGAAGCTGTGTGGCGTGCTGGTCGGCCAGCTTGGCCAACGCGGTGTAGTCCAGCGACTGCTCGCCGTCGATCAGCGCAATGCGCGCGCCGTGCTGCTCCAGGTTCCAGAACGACATTCAGACCACCATTTGTCCGTCGATGCCAATCACCTGTCCGGTGACATAGGTGGAGGCATCACTGAGCAGGAAGGCCACCAGCGCGGCGACTTCCTCGGGGGTGCCGGCGCGGCCCATCGCAATCGATGCAACGCGCTTGGCATGCGCTGCCTCAGGCATGTTGCGGGTCATGTCGGTGTCGATGAAGCCCGGCGAGACGGCGTTGACCCGGATGCCGCGGGGGGCCAGCTCCTTGGAGGCCGAGCGCGTGGCACCGAGCAGTGCCGCCTTGCTGGCTGCGTAGAGGCTGAGCCCGGCGGCACCATTGATTCCCATGATCGACACCAGATTGACGATGCTGCCTGCGCCGCTGCGGGCCATCAGCCGTGATGCGTACTGCATCGCCATCAGTGGTGCCTTGACGTTGACAGCCAGCACCTGGTCGATGTCCTCGCCACGGATCATGCCCAGCAGGCCTTCATGCAGCACGCCAGCGTTGTTGACCAGTCCGTCCAGCCGGCCGAAGCGTGCAAAGACCTGTTTGAACAGGCCGGCGATGGCCTCGGCGTCGGTGAGGTCCAGCGCCGCACACAATGCCGGCGGCGCGCCGAGTGCCTGGACCTGTGCATCCAGTTCGGCCAGGGCCTGTCCATCGCGGGCCACCAGTACCAGTTGCGCGTGCTGTGCAGCCTGCTGCAGGGCGATCGCACGACCGATGCCGCGCGATGCACCGGTGACCAGGACGACGGGCGCGACGTCGGCCATGATCAGACAGCCGCGCCGTGCTTGCGCAGGATTTCGCGGGCCTTGCCGACCGAACTCATGTCGATCACTTCGTCCATGTCGATCATCACGCCGAATGCCTCTTCCAGCGCGGCCACCACCGACATGTGGGCGATCGAATCCCACTGCGGGATGGTGGCGTAGCGCAGTTCATCGTTCACGCTGTCGGCCGCGATGCCCAGCACACGGGCGAACACGGCAACGACCTTGTCTTCGGTAACGGTGTCATTCATAGAAATTTCCTGAACCCAAACAGGGTGCTGTTGAAATGGAAGCCGAGGCGGGCATAAAGGTTGAGGATGCCCGTATTGGCGGCAGAAACCAGGGTCGTGCACTGCGGAACGCCGCGTGCGGCGAGCGATTCCAGAGCGGTGATCCAGAGCGGCAGGGCCAGCATCGCATAGGGGCCGGTGGCCCCGGTCAGGAGCAGCTCGCAGTTGCTGTTGTCGGCCGCCACCCGTTCGGCATGGAAACCGATGGTGCGTCCGCGTGATTCGGCGACCTGGGCCAACCCGCCGCTGACCAGATCTTCAATCCAGTTGGCGGTGCGCAGCGCCGCGCGCTGCGGGTCGATGGCAGGATCTTCCAGGAAGCGGCCATGCGCGAAATCGGTGGTGGCGATGCGCCGCAGTTCGGCCACGTCCGCGCCGGTCGCCGGACGCAGCGTCGGCAGCATGCCGCGCGGTACCGGCGGCAGGTTGGCAAAGCCGCTGCGCGAGACGGTCAGGGAGGTTTCCACGAAGGCGTAACCCTGCAGCAGCAGGGCTGATTTGGCCGCCGTCTGGGTCGCGTCGATGCGGCCGAACAGGTAGTGCACGGCATGCGTGGCGCACCACTGCTCCAGTTCGGAAAGCAGCGGGGGAGCCTGCTCGGCAGTGGAGATCTCCAGGCAGGTCACCTCGGCGGTGACAAAGCCCAGTGCGCGTTCGTCCCAGGGGGTCAGGCGCGCGGCAATGCGGCCCTGGCCGTTGTCGATGACCACGTTCACCGCATTTCCTCTGCGTCGTTCACCGCATCGGCGACGATGTAGTACGGGCGCTTCTGCACGTTGCGGAACACCTGGCCGACATACAGGCCAACCACGCCGAGGCAGAACATCACCAGGCCGCCAATGAGCCAGACCGAGCCGATGATGGAGGTGTAGCCGGCCACCTCGATGTCCCCGTCCCACCAGCGCAGCAGGCTCATGGCCACCAGCACGAAGGCGACCAGGGAGCAGACGATGCCGGTGCCGGCAACCATCCGCAGCGGCTTTTCGGAGTAGCCCAAGGCGATGTTCATCGACAGCTTGAGCAGCTTTCGCAGGGTGTAGGAGGTCTCCCCGACAGTGCGGGCCTGGTGCTGCACCGGCAACTTGCCGATGCGGAAGCCGGCCCACTTGACCATCAACGGGAAGGAACGGTCGCGTTCGGGCATCTGGCACACGGCCTGGATGACCTTGCGGTGGTAGATGCCGAAGTTGGCCGTGCTCGGGTCCTGGGGAACGCCGGTCAGCCAACCCAGCACACTGAAGAAGGTCCAGGAGGACAGGCGCTTGAGCGGGGTGTCCTGACGTTCCAGGCGCTGCGCAAACACCACATCCAGTTGTTCGGCATTGGCCTTGCGATAAAGCGCCGGGATTTCGCCGGGCACGTCCTGCAGGTCGCAGTCCATGACGACGGTCCATTTGCCACGTGCGTGTTCGATACCGGCGGAGATGGCTGAGTGTTGGCCGAAGTTGCGCGACAAACGCAGGCCCCGCAGCCACGGGCGGCTGCTGGCCAGTTCCGCGATCCGGGCCCAGGCCCCGTCGGGGCTGGCGTCGTCGACCAGGATCATCTCGAAGCTGACGCCCATCGTCGTGATCGCCGCTTCCACCTGGTCCACAAGGTCTTCCAGACAGCCCTGGCAGCCATAAACCGGCGCCACCACTGATATTTCAAGGCTGGCGTCCCCGCGGCTTGGAGAGGAAGGCATCGCGTCTGTCATGGCGTAGAGGGATCCTGGCGCGCCCTGCCTCGGCACGTGAATGTCACCATCTCGACAGGTGGCCGGATGCACGGAGAGCTGCGTGCCCCGGCATCCGCCCGCGCGACGATCAGTGGCGGCAGTCGCCGATTATAGCTTTACCGGCCGTCTCACACCGGCCGGGTGTCATCTTCGCCAGGCTGGGCGTGGGTCCACGCGTTCAGCTTCTGCCGGCTGTGTCAGTGGCTGGCCTCAAGCTGGATCGCGCCCAGTTCCACTGCCGCATGCCCCGGGCAGCCGATCGACACCGGCAGCGAGCCTGGCTTGGCGAGCAGTGCAGGATCGCTGAAGGCGGAGGTCACCAGCAGATCGCCGTAAGCGGTGGCTCCGGACGTGGTGCCGACACGTACCTGCGGGTGCCCCTGCAACTGCTTCATGGTGATCCAGATTCCACTGCTGCCGTCGGGCTGCAGGTTGAATCCCTGTGCTGCCGTACCGGTGCGTGGGCCCCACTGGTCAACCGTGAAGCTGCACGCGTCGGCAGCAACCGATGGTGCCGGTTCCGGCGCAGCCGAAACATCGAGGGTGCCCACCTGTACCGGTGGTTGGCCGGGGCAGCTGAGGGTGACCGGGGCGGGACCGGCGAGGTTGGCGATGGCGCCGGTGGCAAAGGCGGCCGTGATCAGGCGCTCGCCCGCATTGGCCTCGCCGACGGTGTTGCCGATCTTCACCTGGGGCGTGCCGCGCAGATGCTTCATCGTGAACCACATGGCGCTGGAGCCGTCGGGCTGCACATTGAACCCCTGTCCCGGCGCCGTCTGGTGCGGGCCCCATTGATCGACCTCGAACTCGCAGTCTGCATGGCTTGCTTCGACCACCATCGGGTGCAGGCGAGGCACGCGGAACGCCTCGGCATGCTGCGTGCGCAGGTAGTGGCCATCGCCCAGGACGGTGTCCTGGCGGAGGGCGCGCAGCTGGTCGAACTGCTTCCAGGCGGCATTGCAGGTCGGGGTACGCGGTGCGCTGTCGCGGCCGGCACAGTCGTTCCAGCTGCCGTCGTTGCCGGTGAGGAGGTGCCCGCGGAAGGGGCGCAGCGTCATCGGACCGCGCTGCGCCGACTGCGGCAGCAGGGCTGCGTTGCCCAGCAGCTGGCCGATAAGGCCCGGCAGCTCGTACATCGGCAGGTCGGTGGCTGTGCGAAGCGCTCCGCGGTGCCCATCGAGGATCAGCAGCGGGGTACGGCTGATGCCGACCTTGCGCCGGGTCGCCGGGGTGTCGAAGACTGCCTTGTCACCGCCGTTGACCGCGGTGTAAGGGTCAGGGTCCACATCGAGCGATGGCGAGTGATCGCCGAAAGCGATGATCAGGGCCTCTGGGTCGCGTGCCAGGACAGCTTCGGACCAATCCATGAAGGCCTTGGTGGTATAGGCCACTGCATTGGCATAGGCATGAAGCACTGGAACATCAGCCGGGCTGATCGTCACCAGGTCGGGGCGGCGCTCGGTATTGCGGACAAAGCCCCAGTGTGACGACAGCGAAACGAGATAGTTGAACAGGGGGCCGTCGGAATGGTTTTCATCCAGGTACTGCAGGTTCTGCCTGAAGAACGAACTGTCGGCCAGCAGACCACCTTCCAGATCATCCAGCTCGAAAGCGCTGATCGGTCGGTACAGATCGAAGCCGGCGTGGTCATAGGCACGTACCCGGTTCCAGTTGTCGGCAAGATGCGCGTGGCTGGCCACCGTGCGGTAACCCGAGCGCGCCAGCACTGCAGGAAGGCAGGGCGAGGGATTGCGCATCAGGTTGACGAAGGCGACCGAGTTGCGCGGAGCGGGCAGGCCGCACAGCACCTCGAACTCGGCGTTGGCGGTGGCCCCCCCCATTTCCGGCGACAGCACGTGGGGGCGTCCAGCGCTTTCCCACAGTGCCAGGAAGCGTGGGTCGAGCGGGCTGCGGGAGCTGTGGTAGCGGTCCAGGAGCGTGATGTCCCAGACGCTTTCGAGCAGGACGACGTGTACGTTGCGCGGCTTGCCGATGCTACCCGGGCGCCAGGCCTGCAGCGCCAGTGCATCGATCTCTGCAGCTGTAGGAACCTTGCGGGTGTCCTCGCGCATGATCCGCCAGTCTTCAAGCAGGTACAGCAACGGACCGCGCACCCGCAGCAGGCTGAGCTGATCCTCGCGGCCTGGAATCTGCACGATCTCGCCATTGGGCATCTTCAGTTCTTCGATTCCCACCGGAAGCAGGCTTTCGGAGATCGGACGCAACATGCCGGACGCAGTGGGCAGCAGGAACACGAACACGGTCGCAGTGGCCAGTGCCAGCAGGCTGCGCCAGCGCGGACGGAGGCTGCCCAGCGGGAGCAGCACAGCGATGGCAATCAGGACCGTGGCCAGCAGCAGGGGGCGGCCAGACAGGGTGGCCAGCAGGATGGGCAGCGCCTGTACATCTGCGATGGAAAGCGGCATGTGCAGCATCGCCACCTTCGCCGCGTTGCCGACCAGCAGCAGGCTGGCCAGTCCAGCTGCCAGTGCCGAGCCCCACCAGTGATTGCGCAGGGCAGGGCCAAGCAACCACAGCGCGCAGCCCAGCAACAGTCCGGTAGCAATGATCGCTCCGGCGCCATACGTGAATCCAAAGCTGATCCATGCCGCTGCGGCCATCACACCGCAGGCCACCAGGGCGATCGGCAGGTACTTCCATGAAGCAGCCAAATCCTTGGCAAATGCGCGGGCAGTTGCCCTTGTTCCTAATTTCATCAATATGACAAACGTGTGAAAACGGACGCATTCTGGTCCGCGAAGCCGCGCATGGCCAGCCCCGGGGCATGTCGCTATGTATCAGAATTTGTCGTGCCCGGCGCTTTGCGGTCACGCGAATATCCCCGGCGGAAGTGTGGCTCCAGCCGGGGATCGTGCCCACTGCTTCAGGCGTTGCAGCTATAGGGGCCGAATCAGCCCAACGCGGCTTCCAGCTCCGGCAGGATCGCAAACAGATCCCCCACCAGGCCGATATCGGCAATCTCGAAGATCGGCGAATCCGCGTCCTTGTTGATCGCCACGATCGTGCCGGCATCCTTGATGCCGGTCAGGTGCTGGATGGCACCACTGATGCCGACCGCCACGTACAATTCCGGCGAAATGATCTTGCCGGTCTGGCCGACCTGCAGGTCGCTGGGCACGTAGCCGGCGTCCACGGCCGCACGCGAAGCACCGACAGCGGCGCCGAGCTTGTCGGCCAGCTGGAAGATGACCTTGAAGTTCTCTTCCGAACCCACGCCACGACCACCGGAGACCACGCGCTTGGCGCTCTGCAGGTCAGGACGGTCGCTGGCGCCGGCGGCGAGGCCGATGAAGCGGGTGTGGCTCGGCAGGGCAGCGTCGACGCTGGCCGCTTCAACGGCAGCAGTGCCACCCTGGGCAGCTTCCGGCCACGATGCGGCGCGCACGGTGGCGACCACGATCTGCGCGGCGGGGGCTTCCACGGTGATGATCGCGTTGCCGGCGTAGATCGGGCGCTTGAAGGTGTGGCTGCCTTCGACGGCCATCAGGTCGGAGACCTGGTTGACGCCGAGCAAGGCGGCCACGCACGGCATCAGGTCCTTGCCGAAGGTGGTCGACGGGCCGAACACGTGGCTGTAGCCCTTGGCCAGCTGCGCGATCTGCGGGGCCAGTACCAGGGCCAGGGCCTGGGCGTTGGCGGCGTTGGCCACGGTCAGGACCTTGGCGACGCCGGCAATCTTCGCCGCTTCAGCGGCAACGGCGGTCGGGTCGGCGGCCAGCACCAGCACGTCGATGCTGGCGCCGCTGATGGCGGCGGCGGCGCTGACGGTCTTGGCGGTGGCGGCGTTGAGCTTGCCGTCGTGGTGCTCGGCGATGACGAGAATCTTGCTCATTACAGCAGCCCCTTCTGCTTGAGTGCGGCAACCAGTTCGGCCGCGTCCTTGACCATGACACCCTTGCTGCGCTTGGACGGCGCGGCGTACTGGGTGGTCTTGAAGGTATCGGCGGCTTCAACACCGAGGTCGGCCAGCTGCAGGGTCTCCAGCGGCTTGGCCTTGGCCTTCATGATGTCGGGCAGCTTGATGAAGCGCGGTTCGTTCAGGCGCAGGTCGGTGGTGACCACCGCCGGCAGGTCCACTTCCAGCGTTTCCAGGCCGGCGTCGACTTCGCGGGTCACCGTGGCCTTGCCGTCGGCAATGTCCAGCTTGCTGGCGAAGGTCGCCTGCGGCCGGCCCCAGAGCGTGGCCAGCATCTGGCCGGTCTGGTTGGCGTCGTCATCGATGGCCTGCTTGCCGAGGATCACCAGGTCCGGCTGTTCCTTCTCGACCAGCTTGAGCAGGGTGCGGGCGGCGGTCAGCGGCTGGATGGCCTGGTCGGTGACCACATGGATGGCGCGGTTGGCGCCCATGGCCAGGCCATTGCGCAGGTGCGCCTGGGCATCGGCCGGGGCGATCGTGGCAACCACGACTTCGCTGGCGATGCCTTTGTCGCGCAGGCGCAGGGCTTCTTCCAGCGCGATTTCATCGAAGGGATTGGGCGACAGCTTGACGCCGTCGGTGACCACGCCGGAACCGTCCGGCTTGACCTGAATGCGGACGTTGTAGTCCACCACGCGCTTGTACGCGACGAGGATTTTCATCTGGTACTCGATCCTTGTAGTGCCGGCCGCAGGCCGGCTCACAGTAACGGGAAACGTCCGGTCCTCGCACAGCAACCGGTTCGGGGGTGGGATCCCGATTCTAGCTGGCTTGGGGTGACCATGCGAATGCGTATGGTTATGCTGCGATGCCGCATGAGGCGCCGCTGCAGCGACCTGCGTTCACGTCCAGCAGGCAGTCGTGAAGACGGGGCCGATGTATCCTGTAACGCTGATTCGGGCCTCCTCAGCGTGGCCAGTAGACGAAACTTCAACAGGAGAACGAGTAGTGCCCACATGGCTTGTCACCGGCGGTGCCGGATTCATTGGCGGTAACTTTGTTCTCGAAGCGGTCGCCCGTGGCGTCAAGGTGGTCAATCTCGATGCGCTGACCTACGCCGGCAATCTCAAGACCCTGTCCAGCCTGGACGGCAATCCGGACCACGTGTTCGTGCAGGGCGACATCGGCGACAGCGCCCTGGTGACCCGCCTGCTGGCCGAACACCAGCCCGATGCGGTGCTGAACTTCGCCGCTGAAAGTCACGTGGACCGTTCCATCGACGGTCCGGGTGCCTTCATCCAGACCAATGTGGTCGGGACCCTCGGGTTGCTCGAGGCCGTGCGCGATTACTGGAAGGCGTTGCCGGCCGACAAGGGCGCGGCGTTCCGCTTCCTGCACGTGTCCACCGACGAGGTGTACGGCACGCTGGGTGAGACCGGCAAATTCAGCGAAACGACCCAGTACGCGCCCAATTCGCCGTACTCGGCGTCCAAGGCAGCTTCGGACCATCTGGTGCGCGCGTTCCACCACACCTACGGGCTGCCGGTGCTGACCACCAACTGCTCGAACAACTACGGCCCATACCACTTCCCCGAGAAGCTGATCCCGCTGGTGATCGCCAAGGCGCTGGCCGGCGAGCCGCTGCCCGTGTACGGCGATGGCAAGCAGGTGCGCGACTGGCTGTTCGTGACCGACCACTGCGAAGCGATTCGCACCGTGCTGGCCAAGGGCCAGGTGGGCGAGACCTACAACGTTGGCGGCAACTCGGAAAAGCAGAACATCGAAGTGGTGCAGGCGATCTGCGCACTGCTGGACCAGCGCCGCCCGCGCGCAGATGGCCAGCCGCGCAGCAGCCAGATCACCTATGTCGCCGACCGCCCGGGTCATGACCGCCGTTACGCGATCGATGCCTCGAAGCTGAAGAACGATCTTGGCTGGGAACCTGCCTACACCTTTGAACAGGGCATCGGCTTCACCGTGGACTGGTACCTGGACAACCAGGAGTGGGTGAACGGCGTGCTCGACGGCACCTACCGCCTGCAGCGCATCGGCACTTCGGCCTGAACCAAGGACACGACATGACCCAACGCAAAGGCATCATCCTCGCCGGCGGTTCTGGCACCCGGCTGTATCCGATCACCAAGGGCGTCAGCAAGCAGCTGCTGCCGGTGTACGACAAGCCGATGATCTACTACCCGCTCAGCGTATTGATGCTGGCGGGCATCCGTGAAGTGCTGATCATCAATACCCCGCACGAGCAGGCGCTGTTCCAGCAGTTGCTGGGCGATGGTTCGCAGTGGGGCATGGACATCCAGTACGCCGTGCAGCCGAGCCCGGACGGGTTGGCGCAGGCCTATCTGATCGGCAAGGACTTCGTTGGCGGCAAGCCGAGCTGCCTGGTGCTGGGCGACAACATCTTCCATGGCCACGGCCTGCGCGAGGTGCTGAAGCGTGCCGACGAACGCGTGGACGGCTCGACGGTGTTCGGTTACTGGGTCAATGATCCGGAGCGCTACGGCGTGGCCGAGTTCGACAAGGGCGGCAAGGTGATCGACCTGGTTGAAAAGCCGGAGAAGCCGCGCTCGAACTACGCCGTCACCGGCCTGTACTTCTACGACGGCAAGGCCAGCGACTACGCTGCCGAGCTCAAGCCCTCGCCGCGTGGCGAACTGGAGATCACCGATCTCAACAAGCGCTACCTGCAGGAGGGCAATCTGCACCTGGAAGCGCTGGGCCGTGGTTATGCATGGCTCGATACCGGTACCCACCAGTCATTGCTGGAAGCGTCCAATTTCATCGAGACCATCCAGACCCGCCAGGGCCTGCAGGTCTGCTGTCCGGAAGAAATCGCCTTCGGCCAGGGCTGGATCAGCGCCGAGCAGCTGGAGGCACTGGCGGCGCCGCTGATCAAGAATGGCTACGGCCAGTACCTGCACACGCTCGCACTGCGTGGAGTTGTACCGTGAAAGTGATCGAGACTTCACTGCCGGGTTGTCGGGTCATCGAGCCGGCCGTGTTCGGTGACGAGCGCGGGTTCTTCTTCGAGACCTGGAATGCCGAGCGCTTTGCTGCACTGGGTCTGCCTGATCGCTTCGTGCAGAGCAATGTTTCCACCTCTGCCAAGGGCGTGCTGCGCGGCCTGCATTACCAGTGGCCGCGCCCGCAGGGCAAGCTGGTCAGCGTGCTCGAGGGTGAGGTCTACGATGTCGCCGTCGACATCCGCCGCGGTTCGCCGACGTTCGGCCGCTGGGAAGCGGTCGTACTGAGTGCTGAAAACAGGAAGCAGTTCTGGATTCCCGAAGGATTCGCCCACGGATTCGCCGTTCTGTCCGAGCGCGCGCTGTTCAGTTACCTGTGCACGGATGTCTACCTCAAGGAAGCCGACGCCGGCATCCGCTGGAACGACGCCGACATCGCCGTGGACTGGCCGATCAGCGCACCGACGCTGTCGGCCAAGGACGAAAATGCGCCGTTCCTGAAGGACATCGCCGAGGACCGCCTGCCGGTTTACGTACCTTGACCGTGCTAGTGTTCGGCGGCAACGGCCAGCTCGGCCAGGAACTGCTGCGCGCACTGGCTCCGTTGGGTACGGTGGTTGCGACCACCCGCAGCGGTCAGCTGCCTGACGGCAGTGCCTGTGAAACGGCTGACTTCGGCCAGCCTGAGATGCTGCCGGCGTTGCTCGATCGCCTGCAGCCATCGGTGGTGGTCAACGCAGCGGCCTACACGGCAGTGGATCGTGCAGAGCAGGATACGGAGGCTGCCTTTGCCGCCAACGCACAGGCGCCGGGCATGATTGCGCGCTGGTGTGCTGCCCATGGCGTGCCGTTCGTGCATTACTCCACCGATTACGTGTTCGATGGTCAGGGCAGTGCGCCTTACCGCGAGGACGAACCGACCGCGCCGCTGGGCGTGTACGGCACCAGCAAGCGTGATGGCGAAGACGCGGTACGCGCTGCGGGCGGTCGTCATCTGATCTTCCGCACGGCGTGGGTGTATGCCTCGCACGGTGCGAACTTCCTGCGCACCATGCTGCGGGTCGGCGCCGAACGTGATCAGCTGCGGGTAGTGGCCGACCAGATCGGAACGCCGACGCCGGCGGCACTCATTGCCGATGTCACTGCGCAGGCGCTGCAGCATCCGGGTGCGCTGTCGGGAACGTGGCACCTGACCGCATCGGGCCAGACCAGCTGGCATGGATTTGCCGAAGCGATCTTCGCTGAAGCGCTGGCGATGGGCGTACTGGCCAGCGTGCCGTCGGTTGAAGCCATCCCCAGTTCCGAGTACCCGACCCCGGCCAAGCGTCCGGCCTGGTCGGTGCTCGACAACCGCAGGTTGCAGCAGGATTTCGGTATCGAACTGCCAACGTGGCAGGATGGACTGAAGCGGGTCATGGCAGAACTGACCCGCGTCTGACGGTAGATCCACGCCATGCGTGGATGAGGCCCGGATCGGAATCGAACAGCATCCACGCATGGCGTGGATCTACCAGTCAACCAGCGAGAGCCGGGCCCTAGGCCCGGCGATGTCACAACCTCAACTCCGCCCGTAGGTATCTTCGAACCGCACGATGTCATCCTCGCCAAGGTAGCTGCCGGACTGCACTTCGATCAGTTCCAGCGGCAACTTGCCAGGGTTGCGCAGGCGGTGGGTCACGCCCAGTGGGATGTAGGTGCTCTGGTTCTCGCTCAGCAGGATCACCTCGTCACCGCGGGTGACTTCAGCGGTGCCGCTGACCACGATCCAGTGCTCGGCACGGTGATGATGCATCTGCAGGCTCAGCGTACCGCCGGGCTTGACCGTGATCCGCTTGACCTGGAAACGCTCGCCGTTGTCGATTGAATCGTAGGCGCCCCACGGGCGGTAGACCTTGCGGTGCCAGGTCGCTTCGCTGCGGCCGTCAGCCTTCAACTGCGCCACCACCGTCTTGACCTCCTGCATGCGGTCGGCCTTGCCGACCAGCACCGCATCATCGGTCTCGACCACGATCACATCATCGAGCCCGACCATCGCCACCAGGCGTTGGCCATAGGCATAGGTGTTGCGGCAGTCGATGGCGATCACATCACCCTGGTGCGCATTGCCATCGCCGTCCTGCTGCGATACATCGCGCAGTGCGGTCCATGAGCCGACATCATTCCAGCCGGCATCCAGCGGTACGACCACCGCATCGGCGGTCTTTTCCATCACCGCGTAGTCGATGGAGTCGGACGGCACGGCGGTGAAGGCGTCCTTGTCCAGGCGGGTGAAGTCGGCATCGCGGCGTGCGCTCTGCCAGGCGGCGCGGCAGGCAGACAGCATGGCCGGCTGCAGGCGCTCCAGCTCCTGCAGGTAGCGCGAGGCCTTGAACAGGAACATCCCGCTGTTCCAGTAGTACTGGCCGCTGGCCACGTAACCGGTGGCGGTGTCCAGGTCAGGCTTTTCCACGAATCGCTCGACCGCGCGCACGCCCTGGCCATCGGCCGCCTTGATGTAGCCGTAGCCGGTTTCCGGGCCTGTGGGCACGATGCCGAAGGTCACCAGCTTGCCGTCGTTGGCGGCGCTGGCGGCGGCCTGCACGGCAGAGCGGAAGGCGGCTTCATCGGTGATGACGTGATCGGAGGGCAGTACCAGCAGCAATGCATCGTCGCCATCGCGGGTGGCTTCCAGCGCGGCCACGGCAATTGCAGGCGCCGTATTGCGGCCGACCGGTTCCAGGATGATCGCGGCCGGTTCGGCGCCGACCTGCTGCAGTTGTTCGGCGGCAACGAAGCGATGTTCCTCGTTGGCGATCACCAGCGGTCCACGTGCGGCAATCGGCGCCACGCGCTGCCAGGTGGCCTGCAGCATCGTCAGTTCACCGGCCAGAGGGAGGAACTGCTTGGGATAGGCCTCGCGCGAGAGGGGCCACAGGCGGGTGCCGGAGCCGCCGGAGAGGATGACGGGCTGGATGGTACTCATGATCGTCCTTGCTTACGACTGGAGGAGGGCAGAGATTTCATCGGTGCGCGCCTGCATCAGCGCCGCGTCGCCACGCGCTTCGACGTTCAGGCGCAGCAGCGGTTCGGTATTGGAGCTGCGCAGGTTGAAGCGCCAGTCGCCGAAGTCGGCGCTGATGCCATCGGTATGGTCCAGCGCCGGCGACTGCGCGGCGAAGTGTTCCATCACCCGGGCCACGGACGCCTTCGCATCGCTGACCTTGAAGTTGATCTCGCCGCTGCACGGATAGGCGGCCATGCGGTCTTCGACCCAGTCGGCCAGCGAGCGGCCGCTTTCGGAAATCAGCTGGGCGATCAGCAGCCACGGGATCATGCCCGAATCGGCATAGGCGAACTCGCGGAAGTAGTGATGGGCGCTCATCTCGCCGCCGTACACGGCATCTTCGGCGCGCATCTTTTCCTTGATGAAGGCATGGCCGCTCTTGCACAGCACCGGCACGCCGCCGGCCTGCTCGACCATCTCCACGGTGTTCCAGACCAGGCGGGGGTCGTGCACGATCTTGCCGCCGGGGTTGCGGTCCAGCGCGGCCTTGGCCAGCAGGCCGACCAGGTAATAGCCCTCGATGAAGCGGCCGGTGTGGTCGAAGAAGAAGCAGCGATCGAAGTCGCCATCCCAGGCAATGCCGAAATCGGCGCCGTGCTGGCGTACCGCCTCGGCCGTGGCGGCGCGGTTTTCCGGCAGCAGCGGGTTGGGGATGCCGTTGGGGAAGGTGCCGTCGGGTTCGTGGCAGATGCGGATGAACTCGAACGGCAGGTGCGGTGCCAGCAGGTCGACGATGGCGCCGGCGCCGCCGTTGCCGGCGTTGACCACCAGCTTCAGCGGCTTGAGCTTGCCGGCATCGATATAGGACAGCAGGTGGTCGATGTAGGCGCTCTTGTCATGCTGGGCGGTCTGCCCGGCGCTGGCAGGCGCGGCCGGTGCGGTATCGGCCGCCACGGCATCGGAGATCGCGAACAGGCCGGTATCCGAACTGATCGGCCGGGCGTTCTGCTTGACCAGCTTCATGCCGTTGTAGTCCATCGGGTTGTGGCTGGCGGTCACCATGACCCCACCGGCCGCACCCAGGTGGTCGGTCTGGAAGTAGACCTCTTCGGTGCCGCACAGGCCGATGTCGATCACTTCGCGGCCGGTGCCGCGCAGACCCGCCGCCAGCGCATCCTGCAGCGCCGCGCTGGTCAGGCGCACGTCGTGCCCCAGCACCACCGGGCCTGGCGACAACTGATCGGCCAGGGCCACGCCAATGCGGCGGGCCAGCTCTTCGTTCAGTTCTTCCGGCACGCGGCCGCGGATGTCATAGGCCTTGAAGGCGGGCAGGGGCATCGTGGAATCCTTTGTCAGATCAGCTGGCTAGTGTAATCCCAGCGTTGTATGGGAATCGTTTCCATAGCCCCAACGGCGGCTGACCGCCGATGTCATGTGCGGGCGGTCCTGCGCTTGCCAGCGGTGCGTTTGCCTGGTGCGCCGGGCAGTGGAGACAGCAGCGCCTCCAGATCGGCTGCGTCGAAGCGGGGGCCGGTGCCGCCACCGCCTTCCAGGATCGCATCGGCCAGGTCGGCCTTGCGCTGCTGCAGGTCGGCGATCCGTTCCTCGATGCTGCCGGCGGCGATCAGCTTGTAGACGAACACCGGCTGATCCTGGCCGATGCGGTGGGCGCGGTCGGTGGCCTGGTTCTCGGCGGCCGGGTTCCACCAGGGATCAAAGTGGATGACGGTGTCGGCGGCGGTCAGGTTCAGCCCCACGCCACCGGCCTTGAGGCTGATCAGGAACACCGGAACCTCGCCCTGCATGAAACGCTGCACGGGCGTGACCCGGTTCTGGGTATCGCCGGTCAGGGTCACGTAGTCCAGGCCCATCCCATCCAGTGCCTGTGCGATCAGCGCAAGCATGCCGGTGAACTGGGAGAACAGCAGGATGCGGCGACCTTCCTCGACCATGGACGGCAGCATCTCGCGCAGCAGGTCCAGCTTGGCCGAGCCCGCGTTGCGTGCCGGCGTTTCGCCCGGCAGCAGGCGCGGATCGCAGCAGACCTGGCGCAGCTTCAGCAGCGCATCGAGCACCACGATGTGGCTGCGCGCCAGCCCACTGCCGTTGATCGCCTCGCGGACCTGTTTCTCCATTGCCACACGCACGGTTTCATACAGCTCACGCTGGCCGCCTTCCATCACCACGGTGCGGGTGATGACCGTCTTCGGTGGAAGTTCGGAGGCCACCTGGTCCTTGCGCCGGCGCAGGATGAAAGGGCGCATGCGCTGGGCCAGCAGTTGCGCGCGGCGGTGGTCGCTGCCGCGCTCGATGGGGTGGCGCCAATGCTGGTTGAACTGCTTTTCGCTGCCGAGCAGGCCGGGCAGCAGGAAGTCGAACTGCGTCCACAGCTCGCCCAGGTGGTTTTCCAGCGGGGTGCCGGTCAGGCACAGCCGATGGCGGGCCTGCAGCGTGCGCAGGGTGACCGCCGCACGCGATCTGGGATTCTTGACCTGCTGCGCCTCGTCCAGGATCAACAGGTGGTAGGAATGCGCCTGCAGCGCCTGTTCGTCGCGCCAGAGCAGGGGATAGGTGGTGAGTATCAGGTCATGCTCGGCAATGGCCTGGAACTGCGCGTCACGTGCCGGTCCGTGCAGGGCCAACACGCGCAGGTCCGGGGTGAAGCGCGCCGCTTCACTCTGCCAGTTGTGCAGCAGAGATGTCGGCACGACCACCAGGGCCGGCCTGTCCAGGCGGCCGCTCTGCTTTTCAACCAGCAGATGGGCAAGGGTCTGCAGTGTCTTGCCCAGTCCCATGTCGTCGGCCAGCACGCCGCCCAGCCCCTGCTGGCGCAGGTACTGCAGCCAGGACAGGCCTTCGAGCTGGTAGCTGCGCATCGTTGCACGCAGCCCCGTGGGTGCCGGTACGGCGGTCATGGCCGGCGCATCCAGCAGGCGCTGCACGCGCGCACGGGTATCGTCGCTGCTGTGCAGTCGCAGCTGCGCGGCTTCCTGCAATGCCTGCAGGCGGCCGCGGTCGTGCGCCTGCAGGCGCAGGGGTTGGCCGCGGTCACCGAACAGGTCCGCCAGCAGCGCGATCACCGGTTTCAGGCGACCCGCGCGCAGCGCCAGGCGCTCATTGTCGGCCGTGGTCAGCAACACGTTCTCGTCGTCGCCGATCGCGTCGAGCTGGCCGCGCAGCCAGCGCGGATCGGACTGCAGCACGCCGTGCAACAGCGGAACCAGCGCGACACGGCGGCCATCGACGTCGATGGTCAGGGCCAGGTCGAAGGTGGCACTTTCCGCAGGCGCCGACTGCACATCCAGGTCGATCTCGTCCACCCGGGTGATGCGGTGGCGGAAGCCATCGTCGGTCTCGATCTTCCAGCCCAGTGCTTCCAGCCGCAGCACGTCCTCCAGCAGGAAGCGGGTCCAGTCGAAACTGCGCAGCTCGAACAACGGACCACCACCATCGAGCACGATGCGGGGGTGCCGCTCGCGGTGCAGGTGCACGCTGCGCAGTTCAGCTTCGCGCTGGGCCTCGGCGGGAAGATCGCGCGGCAACAGGTAAAGCTGGCCCTCGGCGCCATGCACGAACAGCGATGGGTCGTCGAGAAAGCGCACATGCTCGCCGTACTCGAAGGCGACAGTGGCCACGTCCAGCCACTGCGAAGGATCGCGTTCGGTAAGCCAGGCCGGGCGGTACTCCATGCTGTGCAGATGGAGAATCGGCGTCATTGCCTGGACCTGCAGGGTCGGCAGCGTTGGATCGGCGGCCGGACGCAGCGTGCCGGCGTCGCCGTCCAGCGAAGTCTGCAGTGCCGCCAGCAGCACGGCGGCAACATGCTCGCAGCGGCTCCCTGCCGGGCAGGTACAGCGACTCTGCAACGGGCTGTGCGGTGCGCGGGCGCTGGCATCCAGGTCGATGGTCACGGCCCATTGTTCGACCTGCGCGGTCAGCAGCGGCGCCCGGTAGCCCAGCCCACGCACTGCCGATACGCGTTGGTTGCCTCTTTCCAGTGTCCCGGCATCCAGCCAGCGGGACAGCTCCCCTCCGGTGAATACTGCGGCCATGCGTCGTCCTGTCCTCTCCATCTGCAGCACGCGTTGCCAAGGGCACCGCAAGCGGGGAAGGGGACATTCTACGGATTGGCGGCCCGGCATGCTGGTTCATGCTGCGGCGCATCCCAGCCGGTAACCGCTGTACCGCTAGAATGGCTGCATTCTCACCGGGTAGGGCAGTAGAGATGCAGCAATCGACTTCCAGCGGCACGCGCAGCAAGCGTTTCGCCTCTGCGGCGGATGCCCTGCAGGGCGTGGTCGCCGATGGCCAGGTTCTGGCCGTGGGTGGCTTCGGCCTGTGCGGTATTCCTGAGGCACTGATCGCGGCGCTGCGCGACAGCGGGGCCAAGGGCCTGACGGTGATTTCCAACAACGCCGGCGTGGATGGCTTCGGCCTGGGCCAGTTGCTGGAAACCCGGCAGATCAAGAAGATGATTTCGTCCTACGTGGGCGAGAACAAGGAGTTCGAGCGCCAGTTCCTGGCCGGCGAGCTGGAGCTGGAGTTCAACCCGCAGGGCACCCTGGCCGAGCGCCTGCGTGCCGGCGGTGCGGGCATCCCGGCGTTCTTCACCGCCACCGGCTACGGCACCGTGGTGGCCGAGGGCAAGGAAACCCGCGAGTTCGACGGCAAGCACTACGTGATGGAAACCGCGCTGCGCGCAGACCTCGCGCTGGTCAAGGCGTGGAAGGCTGATGAGGCCGGCAACCTGGTGTTCCGCAAGACCGCACGCAACTTCAACCCGGCCTGCGCGATGGCCGGCAAGGTGTGCATCGTGGAAGTGGAAGAGGTGGTGCCGGTGGGCGCGATCGACCCGGACCAGGTGCACCTGCCGGGCATCTATGTGCACCGCATCGTGCACAACCCCACCCCTGAAAAACGTATTGAACAGCGCACCATCCGCGCGGAGGGCAACTGAGATGGCATGGACCCGCGATGAGATGGCCGCGCGCGCTGCGCGTGAACTGACCGACGGCGCCTACGTGAACCTGGGCATCGGCCTGCCGACGCTGGTGGCCAACCACATTCCCGATGGCGTGGATGTGTGGCTGCAGTCGGAAAACGGCCTGCTTGGCATCGGCCCGTTTCCCACCGAAAGCGAAGTGGACGCCGACCTGATCAATGCCGGCAAGCAGACCGTGACCGCGCGTGCCGGTGCCAGCTATTTCGGCAGCCACGACAGCTTCGCGATGATCCGCGGTGGCCACGTCAACCTGGCCATCCTGGGTGCGATGCAGGTGACCGACAAGGGCGACCTGGCCAACTGGATGGTGCCCGGCAAGATGGTCAAGGGCATGGGCGGGGCGATGGACCTGGTGGCCGGCGTACAGCGCGTGGTGGTGCTGATGGAGCACACCGCCAAGAACGGCGAACACAAGATCCTGGCCGAATGCACGCTGCCGCTGACCGGCGTGGGCGTGGTCGATCGCATCATCACCGATCTGGCGGTGTTCGATGTGACCGATGACGGCCTGGTGCTGGTGGAGACCGCCTCCGGCGTCAGCGATGATGAGTTGAAGGAAAAGACCGGCGTTGCGTTCAAGCGCGCCTGAGTGCTGTGGGGCGGCCGACCGCCGCCCCGCGTTCGCCGAGCCTGTCCATGCTGTTCCCTGAAGCGCTTCCTGATGCTGACGTACACCATCTGCCCGGTTGGCTTCCAACCGCCGACGCCGATCAGCTGCAGAAGGTCCTGGCTCAGCAAATCCCCTGGGAAACCCACCGCATCCGCATGTTCGGCAACTGGGTGGATTCACCCCGGTTGAGCTGCTGGATCGGTGATCCGCAGGCGCGCTACCGCTATTCAGGCGCTGAGTTCATCCCGCAGCCGTGGCCGCCGCATCTGTTGGCGCTGCGCGAGCGCCTGCAGGCGCAGGGCATCGGTGAGTTCAACAGCGTGCTGCTCAACCGCTATCGCGGCGGCGCTGACTACATGGGATGGCACAGCGATGACGAGCCGGAACTGGGTCCGGCGCCGTTGATCGCATCACTGAGCCTGGGCGCGGCCCGCCGGTTCCTGCTGCGCCGTCGCGACGACACCACGCGCAAAGCCGAATTCCTGCTGGCCCATGGCGACCTCCTGCTGATGGGGGGACAGACCCAACGCTTCTACCAGCACGCGCTGCCGAAAATGGCGCGGGTACAGGGCGAGCGCATCAACCTGACGTTCCGCTGGATCCATCCGCGTTGACCGGGGTTCGCCGGGCATGGCCCGGCGCTACCCATGGCACGCATCTCAGGTAGCGCCGGGCCATGCCTGGCGTGCGAAACGGGCAACCTCAGCGCTTCAGCGCCTGCTTGTCGTTCTGCCCGCTGGTCAGCGTCCAGCCCACCACGTCCTGCGCCACCTGCTGCAGGCCGCGCTCAAAGGCGGCGGCCACGGCCGCAACGTCGGTGCTGCCTACCGGCTGCGACTGTCGGAAGGTGCGATCAGCCACCACGCGCTGGCTGGTCACATCAATCAGCTTGGCGTTGATCTCGATGACCACCGTCGGCGTGGCCTGGCCCTGGTAGTCCGATTCGAAGCGGCGGATGTCGGTGGACAGCTTGTAGTCGGCGCGGATGCCGGCGGCCACGCGGGCCACGCCGTGGATGCGACCGGAATCCTCGAAGCCGCGCAGCAGCGTGTCCTCGATCATATCGGTGGCCGGCTGCGCCCAGCTGGCGCCCTTGTAGATTTCCAGCTCCGATGGCGTTGGCCGCACGTTGATGCGGGGGCTGTCGACCATGCGTGCGGCGCTGGGCTTTGCCAGCACCAGCTGCCAGTCGGCCTGCGGCCAGCTGGGGTCGACCTTCACCTGCACCGCGGGCGAGTACAGGGTGACCGGATTCTTGTCGCCGCTGCCGAGGATCGAACAGCCGCCCAGCAGGGACACAAGGGACGCGGCGAGCAGCAGGCGCGGAAGGGTGGTCGGGCTCATTTGGGTTCGAACTCCTTCGGTGCGTCGCGGCCAAGCAGGTAGCGCGCGGGGTTGTTCTCAAGCCGGTCGCTGACCCGGCGCAGGTCGCGGATCAGGCCGCGCAGTTCACCCAGGGTCGGGCCGAGCTGGCCCAGGCCGTCATTGGCGAAGCTGTTGATGGCCGCGCGGTTTTCGCCAAGGATCGAGTCGGCGTTGCCTGCAGCCGAATCGAGCTTGGCCAGGGTGGCATCGAGCTTGTCGATGATGCCCGGCAGCTGCTGCACCAGGTTCTTGTCCAGGCGTTCGATGGTGCCGTTGGTGGTCTTCAGGGTTGTATCCAGGCTGCGCGCGGCATCGCGCGCGCTGAGCAGCAGCGACTGGGTGCCCTGGTCGCGGTCGGCCAGGCCGCCACTGATCGTTTCCAGGTTGGCCAGGGTGGCGTTGATCGACGCCACGTTGCGGTCGCTGAGGATCTGGTCCATGCGCTCGACGATGCGGTTGGCCACGTCGGTGATGTTCTGCAGCGCTGACGGCGTGGTCGGGATGATCGGTGCCGGATCCTTGTTGACCGTGGTCAGCGCCGGCGACTGCGGCGTACCGCCGCTGAGCTGGATGATCGACGGACCGGTCAGGCTGGTGATCGCCAGCTTGGCGCGGGTATCGGTCTTGACCGGCGTGGTCGAGTTCAGGCGGATGCGTGCAACCACCTGGCGCGGATCGTCCGGCACCAGGTTCAGTTCGGTGATCGAGCCCACCGCGATGCCGTTGTATTGCACCGGGCTGCCGACCGACAGGCCGGTGACCGCCTCGCGGAACACCACCCGGTATTCCTGCCAGGTGCGGTCGGACGAATACTTGGCTGCCCACAGGCCGAAGGCCAGCAGGGCCAGGCCGGTGATCAGGGTGAACGCGCCGATCAGCACGTAGTTGGCTTTGGTTTCCATGGCTCAGGCACTCTCGATCTGTTCGCCACGCGCGGCGCGCGCGCGGGGTCCGTGGAAGTATTCCTGGATCCACGGATGATCCAGTTTCTCTATGTCCGGCAGCGGCGCATTGGCCACCACCTTGCGGTCGGCGATCACCGCCACCCGGTCGCAGATGGCATACAAGGTGTCCAGATCGTGGGTGATCAGGAACACGGTCAGGCCCAGCGCTTCCTGCAGGGTCTTGATGAGGCGGTCGAACGCCGCCGCACCGATCGGGTCGAGGCCGGCGGTGGGTTCGTCCAGGAACAGCAGCGGCGGATCCAGTGCCAGCGCGCGGGCCAGGCCGGCACGCTTGCGCATGCCGCCGGACAGCTGCGAAGGCAGCTTGTTGATCGCATCGGCGGGCAGGCCCGCCAGTTTCACCTTCAGCAGCGCCAGTTCGTAGTGCCAGCGCTCGGGCAGTTCGCGGTGGTGCTCCTTCAGCGGCACCTGCACGTTCTCGCCAACGGTCAGCGACGAGAACAGGGCACCGTCCTGGAAGAGCACGCCGGTATTGCGCTCGATGTGCAGCC
Organism: Stenotrophomonas sp. STEN046; assembly: GCF_056759755.1. Taxonomy (NCBI): domain Bacteria; kingdom Pseudomonadati; phylum Pseudomonadota; class Gammaproteobacteria; order Lysobacterales; family Lysobacteraceae; genus Stenotrophomonas; species Stenotrophomonas sp. STEN046. Next base: position 5,396 of record NZ_JBRRDR010000032.1, on the reverse strand, counting down.
GGCTCTCGGCATCGTCGGCACGCGCATCGCGGCCGAGCACCTCGATCTGTCCTTCATCGGGCACGCGCAGGCCCAGGATCGAGCGCATCAGCACCGACTTGCCGGTGCCCGAGCCGCCCACCACGCCGAGGATCTCGCCACGGCGCACGTCCAGATCCAGCCCTTCATGCACGGTCTGGCTGCCAAACCGGTTGAGCAGGCCGCGCACGCGGATGGCCAGGTCATGGCCGTCGTCGTCCTGCATGGGTATTTCCTGGGGCATGGGATGCGTGCTCATCTCACCAGTCCATATGCATGAACCACAACGCCGCAAAGGCGTCGATGATGATCACCAGCGAGATCGTCTGCACCACGCTGGAGGTGGTGCGCTCGCCGACCGACTGCGCGGTGCCTTCCACCTTCAGCCCTTCCAGGCAGCCGATCAGGCCGATCACCAGTGCGAACACCGGCGCCTTGGACAGGCCCACCAGCATGTGCCGCACTTCCATCGTGTCGTGCATGCGGGCGATGTACATCTGCGGCGGAATATCCAGATCGAACGCGCCGACGGTGATGCCGCCGGCCAGGCCGGCGATCATCGCGATGAAGGTCAGCAGCGGCAGCGTGACCAGCAGCGCGACCAGGCGTGGCAGTACCAGCAGGTCGATGGGGTCCAGCCCCAGGGTGCGCATCGCATCGATTTCCTCGCGCGCCTTCATCGCACCGATCTGCGCGGTGAAGGCGCTGGCGGTGCGGCCGGCCAGCACGATCGCGGTGAGCAGTACGGCGAACTCGCGCAGGAAGGCGATGTTCACCAGTTCGACCACGAAGATCTCCGCACCGAAATCGCGCAGGATGGTCGAACCGAGGAAGGCGATCACCGCGCCGACCAGGTAGGACAGCAACGCCACCAGCGGCACGGCGTCCAGTCCCACCTGTTCCATCTGGTGCACGGTTGCGGTCAGGCGGAAGCGGCGCGGTTCCTTGACCAGGCGCGCGGCCTTGACCAGGTTCTCGCCCAGGAAGCTGCACAGCGCCTTGATGTTGTGGCCGGTGGCATGGACGCTGACGCCCAGTCGTTCCAGCGCCGCCAGCACACCGAAATCACGCTTCGGCTTGGGGCGGTCATCGGCCACCTCCTCGATGGTGCACACCAGCGCCTGGTGGTCGGGCCGGAACTGCAGGGCATGCTCGCCCAGATCGGCGCGATGGGCCACCCGCAACACCTGCAGCACGCCGGCCGAATCGAGCTGTTCGATGCCGGTGGCATCGATGCCGGTCAACGTTTCGGGAACGCCACGCAGCGCTTCGGCCGCGGCCAGCGCGGTCTTCAGTGTCCAGTGGCCGGACAGGCGGATCAGCCCCGGGTCCTGGGCATCCTGTTCGAGCTGAGGGGCGTGATTCGGAGTCATGGGGGCCATTCGGGTCGCAGCATAACCGTTCTGAATTGCACGTCGCGTCGAACTCCGATGAATTTCTCCAGTGGAGCCCGACGTAGGTAATACTACGGCGCATGTCTGCAGACGCTCACACGATCCCCACGCCCCAGGCCACCTACGCGCAGCGCGTGGCCTTTGTTTCCGAGATCGCCGGACGCCTGCACAGCTATGGCACAACGGCCCAGCGCCTGGAAGCGGCGGTGGTTGCATTGGCCCGGCAGCTCGATCTGGATTGTGAACCGTGGTCGAACCCTACCGGCATCATCCTCAGTTTCAGCGACCCGGCGCAGGCCATCGGCTCCAGCGACATCACCCGGGTGATCCGCCTGGCCCCGGGTGAGAACGACTTGCACAAGCTCAGCGTGGCCGATGGGATCGCCGAAGAGGTGGCCAACGGCCGCATGAGCATCGCCCAGGGCCATACCGCGCTGCGCCAGCTGGACAAGGATCCGGGCCGGCGCGGCAAGCTGCGCACGATCCTGTCCTTTACCCTGGGCGCCGCCGGCGTCGCAGGCATGTGGAAACTGCCGTGGCTGGACATCGCCACCGCCGGCGCCATCGGCCTGCTGATCGGCCTGCTGGGCATGGTCACCGACCGCCGTCCTGCCAGTCGCGAAGCGGCCGAAGCGCTGGCCGCGCTGCTGGCCGGCATGGTTGCCACCGTGGTCGCCACCTTCGTGGGCGCGCTGAATCTCAACACGGTCATCATCGCCTCGCTGGTGGTGCTGCTGCCGGGCATGTCGCTGACCAATGCGGTCAACGAACTGGCCAGCCAGCACTGGGTATCCGGCACCGCGCGTTTTGCCGGTGCGTTGACCACGATCATGAAGCTCAGTGTCGGCGCGATGATCGCGGTCACCCTGGCCGATGTGCTGGGACTGGACCCGATGATCCGCGCCTCGCGGCCGCAGGGGCCGTGGGTGGAATGGGGTTCGCTGCTGACGGCGGCATTCGCCTTTGCGATGTTGTTCAAGGCCAACCGGCGTGACTACCCGTGGGTGATCGCGGCCTCGGTGGCCGGCTATGCAATTTCCAAATTCGGCGGCCACGCCTGGGGTACGCCGGCCGGCATCTTCCTCTCGGCAATGCTGCTCACTGCCGGCGGCAACCTGTTCGGGCGCGTGGTTGGCCGTCCCGGCGCGATCATCCGCCTGCCGGGCATCATCATGATGGTGCCCGGAAGCACCAGCCTGCGCGGAGTGCTGACCCTGGTGCAGCAGCAGGACGTGGGTGCAGGCCAGAGCGTGTTCCTGACCGTGCTGAACGTGGTGATGGCGCTGGTTGCCGGCCTGCTGTTCGGCAATCTGCTGATGCCCGCTCGCAAAACCCTGTAGGTGTGGACCGTTGTTCCACACACCGAAGAATGAAGAACGCCGGCTTTCGCCGGCGTTCTTCATTCCTTCCCGATCCGGCCTCAGGCCTTCTTGATCAGGAAATCTTCCGGCTTCTTGCTGCCCTTGGCGGTCAGTTCAGCCATCCAGCGCGGCTGCTTGCCGCGGCCGGTCCAGGTTTCCTTCGGATTGGCCGGGTTGCGGTACTTCGGCGCGACCTTGCCCAGCTTGCGACCGGCGGCCTTGGACGGGGCCTTGGCGGTCTTGGCGACCTTGCGTGCACGCGGCGCGGGGGCGTCGCCGAACAGTTCTTCGATGGTGTAACCCTCGGTCTTGGCCAGCTTGCTCAGCTGGGCACGCACCTTGGTGATCGGGCGACGCTTGGCGACGATGGTCTGCTGCTTCTTGGCCGTGCGGATCAATGCGCCCAGCTCACGTGCCGACAGGCCGGTCAGGTCGATGCTCATCAACGATTACTCCAGAAACTAATTTAGGGACAGGGACGAGCCGGTCCGTGGCGTCGCACGACAGAATAATGATGAATTAATCACAGCACAAATAGTCCCGGTCACCGCCTGTCGGCTGGATGGCCCGGTTGCGACTATTTTGACCGGATTATGTCCGCTGCGGTTTTCGCGGCGAACCACATCGGCCCAAAAAAAGACCGGGGCATGCCCCGGTCTTTCCGATCAACCCTGCAGGCGCTGCAGCAGGGTGGCCTTGTCCAGGCTTTCCGCCTCGGTGGCACGACGCGAGCGGTACTCGAAGGTTCCCGCCGCCAGGCCACGTTCGCTGACCACCACGCGATGCGGAATGCCGATCAGTTCCATATCGGCGAACATCGCGCCCGGGCGCAGCCCGCGGTCGTCCAGTGCGGCATCCAGGCCGGCCTCGCGCAGTTCCTGCAGCAGGCCTGCGGCAGCGTCTGCGACCCCGGCGTCACCCTTCGGATTGATCACGCAGACCACCACCTGCCACGGCGCCATCGCGTCGGGCCAGATGATGCCCGCGTCATCGTGGTTCTGCTCGATTGCCGCCGCCACCACGCGCGAAATGCCGATGCCATAGCAGCCCATCGCCATCACCGCCGCCTTGCCGTTCTCGTCCAGTACGGTGGCTTCAAGTGCCTTGGCATAGGTGCGGCCAAGCTGGAACACGTGGCCCACTTCGATGCCGCGGGCAATTCTCAGCTCGCCGCCATCGCGTGCACGATCACCGGCGCGCACGTTGCGGATGTCGGCCACTTCCGGTTCCGGCAGGTCACGGCCCCAGTTGACGCCGGCCAGATGGAAACCGGCCGCGTTGGCGCCGACGACGAAGTCGGACATCGCCGCCACTTCGCGATCGGCGACGACACGGATCGGCTTGGCCGGTGCCACCGGACCGAGGAAGCCGGGAACGCTGCCGAGGTATCCGGCGATTTCCGCTTCACTGGCAAAGCGCTGGTCTTCCAGACCGGCCACCTTGCCCAGCTTGATCTCGTTGACCTCGTGGTCACCGCGCACAAGCGCCAGCACGAACTGCTGGGCCTCGCCTTCGCCGGCCATCAGCGCCACCGACTTCACGGTGCGCTGCAGGTCGATACCGAGCAGGGCGGCGACCTCTTCGCAGGTCTTCTGGGTCGGCGTATCCACTTTCCGCATCGCTTCGCCGGCTGCGGTGCGCGCAGCGGGATCGGCGGCGACGGCCGCCTCCATGTTGGCTGCGTAATCCGAGCCGGTGGAAAACACCAGTGCGTCTTCGCCGGAGTCGGCGATTACATGGAATTCCTGCGAGGCGTCACCGCCGATCGCGCCCGAATCGGCCTGCACCATGCGGAAGTCCAGGCCAAGACGGGTGAAGATGCGGCTGTAGGCCACCTTCATGTTTTCGTACTCGCGCACCAGGTCTTCATCGTGCAGGTGGAAGGAGTACGCATCCTTCATCAGGAATTCGCGCGCACGCATCACGCCGAAGCGCGGACGGATCTCGTCGCGGAACTTGGTCTGGATCTGGTAGAAATTCACCGGCAGCTGCTTGTAGCTGGACAGCTCGCTGCGGGCGAAATCGCAGGCTGCTTCTTCGGCGGTCGGGCTGTAGCAGTAAACCTGGTCCTTGCGGTCCTTGATCTTCAGCAGCTGCGGGCCGAACTTCTGCCAGCGACCGGTCTGCTCCCACAGTTCCTTCGGCTGGATGGTCGGAATCTGGAATTCGACGGCGCCAGCACGGTCCATCTCCTCGCGGACGATGCGTTCGACCTTGCGCAGCACGCGCAGGCCCAGCGGCGACCAGGTGTACAGGCCCGATGCCAGCTTGCGGATCATGCCCGCGCGCAGCATCAGCCGGTGGCTGGTCAGCTCGGCGTCGCTGGGGGTTTCCTTGGTGGTGTGCAGGTGGAACTGGGAGAGGCGCATCGGCAGCTTCGGATAACGGCAGAGGGGCCTATTCTGCCAGCCCGGCCGGGGGTGGGGGTACTGGCAGGGCTTGCAGCCCTGCACCCGCAGAGGCAACGGCCACGGCTAGAGCCGAAGCAACAGCACAAGCGGGGTTCCTGTGGGGAGGCGGGGGGGGGGGGGGGGGGGGGGGGGGGGGGGGGGGGGGGGGGGGGGGGGGGGGGGGGGGGGGGGGGGGCGCGCGGGGGGGCGGGCCCCGGCGGCGCGCCGCCCCC
>NZ_JBRRDR010000031.1:0-54614 GCF_056759755.1 Stenotrophomonas sp. STEN046 | reverse complement strand
CACGGGGTGTCCGGCGGGGTGGTGGGGTGTGGCTCGGCCCCCGGGGGCCCGCCCCCGCGCGTGGGGGGGCCCCCCCGGGTGGGGGGGGGGGGGCCGGGGGCCCCCCCCCGGGGGGGGGGGCCCACGGCGCGGAGCGGCGCCGGTTCCGCACATCGGCACCTCGTACGGACCAACGGTCCGCACCCACCCGCAACCTTCAGCGCAGGTAGTCGGACTGCGCCATCGCCTCACCGAGAAAATCCAGGAACGAGCTGATCCGCGCCGATACCGCGGTGTTGCGGTAGTACACCGCGTGGATCGGCTGGTACACATCCAGCGTCTGCGCAGCCAGCACCGGCACCAGGGCACCGGCCGCGCGGTCGCGGTCGGTCACGAAGTCGGACAGGCAGGTGATGCCCACGCCCTCCACCGCCAGCCGGCGCAGTGTCTCGCCGCTGGATACGGCAATATCCGGGCGCACCAGCAACTGGCCTTCGGCATCACCCGGCACGGGCCAACGGTTCAGCGATTCGGGCTCGTTGAACCCCAGCAGCGTGTGCTGGCCCAGCGCGGCCACGCTGGCCGGCTCACCCTGCGCGGCGAGATAGGCCGGGCTGGCCACCAGCTGCAGGCGGCAGCGCCCCAGCGAGCGCGCATGCAGGGTCGAGTCGGCCAGCGGGCCGATGCGGATGGCCAGATCGGTGCGGCGTTCCAGCAGGTCGATGTAGCGCTCGGAACTGTTCAGTTCCAGCTGCACTTCCGGGTAGCGCGCCCGGTACCCGGCCACCAGCGGCGCGATCACGTGCAGCACGAAGGGCATCGCGGCATCCACGCGCAGGCGCCCGGCCGGACGCTCACGGCGTGCGGCCATCTGTTCCTCGGCCGATTCCACCGCATCGATGATTGCCCGTGCATGGCGCAGATAGGCCTCGCCCTCGGCGGTCAGGTGCAGGCGCCGGGTGGTGCGGGTCAGCAGGGTCGTGCCGAGCTTCTCCTCCAGCCGCCCCAGTGCCCGGCTGACGCCCGACGGGGTCTGCCCCAGCTGCTCGGCAGCGGCGCTGATCGAACCGCTGTCGATCACCGCCAGGAAGGCCTGCATTTCATCGAGTGTGGTCTTCATGGCGCCATTATTGACCAACAGGCAAGAGTGATTGGCGTGAAGACCTGTTTTTCAGCAAAGGTTGGCCGCGCACACTGCGCGCCTTCTCCCCGTCTGGACACTGTCATGACCCGTGGCATTCCCCTCGCCCTGCTGGCGTTGACGCTCGGCGCCTTCGCCATCGGCACCACCGAGTTCGTCATCGTCGGCCTGATCCCGACCATTGCCGCCGACCTGCACGTCAGCCTGCCCTCGGCCGGGCTGCTGGTCTCGCTATATGCACTGGGCGTGGCCATCGGCGCACCGGTGCTCACCGCACTGACCGGCCGGGTGCCGCGCAAGCGCCTGCTGGTGGCGCTGATGGTGCTGTTCACCCTGGGCAACGTGATCGCCTGGATGGCCCCGGGTTACACCTCGCTGATCGTGGCCCGCATCCTCACCGGCCTGGCCCACGGTGTGTTCTTCTCCATCGGCTCGATCATCGCCACGGCGGTGGTACCAAAGGAAAAAGCCGCCAGTGCCATCGCCATCATGTTCACCGGCCTCACCGTGGCGCTGGTGACCGGCGTGCCGCTGGGCACCTTCATCGGCCAGCATCTGGGTTGGCGCGCAACTTTCCTGGCGGTGGCCGCGCTGGGCGTGGTGGCCCTGATCGGCGCGCTGCTGTTCGTGCCGCGCAACGTACCGCAGAGCGCGCCGGCCAGTTTCCGCCAGCAGCTTGGCGTGCTGGCACAGCCGCGCCTGCTGCTGGTCTATGCGATGACCGCGCTGGGCTACGGCGGCACCTTCCTGGCCTTCACCTACCTGGCGCCGATCCTGCAGGACGTCACCGGCTTCTCGGCCAACGCAGTCAGCCTGGTGCTGCTGGTGTACGGCGTGTCGGTGGCCATCGGCAACCTGTGGGGTGGCCGCATGGCTGACCGCATGGGTCCGGTTCCCGCCTTGAAGCGCATCTTCGCGCTGCTGGCGGCCGTGCTGTTCGTGCTCACCTTCACCGCCCACAACACCTGGCTGATGCTGCTGACCGTGCTGGCGCTGGGTGCAGTGGCCTTCGGCAACGTGCCCGGCCTGCAGGTCTATGTGGTCAAGCAGGCACAGCGTTATGCACCACAGGCCACCGATGTGGCATCGGGGCTGAACATCGCGGCCTTCAACATCGGCATCGCGCTGGGTGCATCGCTGGGCGGGCTGGTGGTCGAACACATCGGCCTGATGCACACGCCGTGGCTGGGTGCGCTGGTGGTGGTGGGCGCCTATGCGCTGACCGTGCTGAGCGGCCGCCTGGACCGCCGCGATGGCATCGATGACCGCGCCGATGGCATCGCCGTGGCCGCCCATTGACCACCTGTGCAATGCACCGTTGCCGGCACGCATACACCCCCTGACCTACCCTTCCCGTTCACTCCTTTCCCCCCGTTGGAGCATTCCATGACTGTCCCCGCCTTTGGCCTTGGCACCTTCCGTCTGAAAGACCAGACCGTGATCGACTCGGTGCGCAACGCACTGGACGTTGGTTATCGCGCTGTCGACACCGCGCAGATCTACGGCAATGAAGCCGAAGTCGGCCAGGCCATCGCCGAGTCCGGCGTGCCGCGTGACGAGATCTATCTGACCACCAAGGTGTGGATCAGCGAATTCAAGCGCGATGCGCTGCTGGCCAGCCTGCGTACCAGCCTGGAAAAGCTGCGCACCGATCATGTGGACCTGGCGCTGATCCACTGGCCTTCGCCCAATGACAAGGTGGACGTGCCGATGGAGGAATACCTGCCGGCGCTGGCCGAAGCCAAGGCGCAGGGCCTGACGAAGGAGATCGGCATCTCCAACTTCACCATCGCCCAGACCCGCAAGGCGATCGAGATCCTCGGTGCCGATGCGATTGCCACCAACCAGGTCGAGATCCACCCGTACCTGCAGAACCGCCTGCTGGTGAAGTTCCTGCAGGACAACGGCATCCACATCACCGCCTACATGAGCCTGGCCTACGGTGAAGTGCTGAAGGACCCGGTGATCCAGGCCATCGCCGGCCGCCACCAGGCCACCCCGGCGCAGGTTGCACTGGCCTGGGCACTGCAGCAGGGCTTCTCGGTCATTCCCTCCTCGACCAAGCGCGAGAACCTGGCGGCCAACCTGGAAGCGGCAGCACTGCGCCTGACCGAGGACGACATGGCGCAGATCGCCAAGCTCGACCGCGGCCATCGCCTGGCCAATCCGGAAGGGATCGCACCGGCCTGGGATTGATCCCAGCGTCGGGCACGGGCAGGCTCTGGTAGATGCCGACCTTGGTCGGCGCTTACCTCTGGTCGATCGATGAAGCACCGTGCCGACCAAGGTCGGCACCTACCGCAAGCGTGGGTTCAGCCCTCGCCCTGCAGCAACCACCCACGCATCGCCGCACTCACCTCTTCCGGCTTTTCCATCGGCGCCAGATGGCCGCAGTCGGGCACCACCACCAGCTGCGACTGCGGTACCAACGCGTGCATTTCCTCGCTGATCGCCAGCGGGGTGATGCGGTCGTTCGCACCACAGACGATCAGCAGCGGATCGCGGTAGCTGGCCAATACGTCGTGGCCATCAAGGCGCTCCAGCGCGCTCTGGCGCAGGAATACTTCCGCGCCCAATCGCGCAGTCATGTCGCGCACGCGCTGCACCAGCACGTAGTCGTCCAGCCGCGAGGCGTCGATGTAGCTGCGCATCAACGCATCGCCAAAACCATGGAATTTTCCCGGCAGGCGCACGCTGGCGCGCTGGCTGCGGCGCTGTTCGGCACGTTCCGGGGAGTCGGCATGGATCGAGGTATCGATCAGGGCCAGCTGCATCACGCGCTCGGGCACGGTGCGCAGGATCTGCTGGGCAACGAAGCCACCCAGCGAGAAACCGGCCAGCGCGAAACGTGGGGGCGCCTGCGCCAGCACGTCCTCGACCACCACCTGCAGGGTCTCGCCCCGGGTCTGGTCACCGACGATGCAGTGGGCGATATCGGCCAGGTCGGCCAGCTGCGCGCGCCAGAGTTCGGCATCGTTGAGCAGGCCGGGCAGAAGGAGCAGAGGAATACGGTCGGTCATGCTCCTATTGTCGCGCTAGGATGCAGCCCTCCACTACCCCCGGATCCACGGAAGCGACCATGGCAGATCCCTACAACAGCGGCAGCCCCGCCACCTCCCTTGTGCGCCTGGAAGATTCGATGGTCACCACCGCCTTCGAACTGCCTGGCTACCGCATCGCGCGCAACCTTGGGGTAGTGCGCGGTATCACCGTGCGCTCGCGTTCGATCGTCGGCAACTTCCTGGGCGGCCTCCAGACCATCTTCGGCGGCAACATCACCATCTATACCCAACTGTGCGAGCAGGCGCGCGAGGAAACCTACCGCGACATGGTCAAGCACGCGCGGCAGTTGGGCGCCAACGCCATCATCGGCATGCGCTATGACGCCACCGATGTGATGACCGGGTTGACCGAGGTGCTGTGCTATGGGACGGCGGTAGTGGTGGAGCCGTTGCGCTGACACGGCGGCCAGGCCTGGCATCAGGAGCTGCCGAGCGTAGGCTCGGCGCTACAACGGTGTCGCCGGTACCTCGACCTGCTGCACCGGCAGGGTCACCACCATTACCGTGGGGTCGTCGGGGTCCAGCTTGGTCTTGAAGCCCAGGCTCTGGCACATCGCCAGCATGGTGCTGTTCTCGCGCAGCACCTGGCCTTCCACCACGTCCAGGCCCAGCCACTTGGCGTACTCGATCATGATCGCCATCAGGCGCCAGCCGATGCCGTGGCCCTTCAGGTCCGAACGGATCAGGATGCCGTACTCACCGCGGTGATAGTCCGCATCGGCGTGCAGCCGGACCGCACCCAGCATCTCGCCGGTGCGCGGTTCAATGGCCACCAATGCGATCGAGCGCGCGTAGTCCAGCTGGGTCAGCCGGGCGATGAACTCGTGGCTGAAGTGCTTCACCGACTGGAAAAACCGCAGGCGCAGGTCATCGTCGCTGACCCGTGCGAAGAACGCACGGAACAGGGCGTCATCCTCCGGCCGCACCGGGCGCACGAACGCGCGACCACCGTCGGACAGCTCGATGGTGCGCTCCCATTCCTTCGGATACGGAAACACCGAGAACCGCGGATGGCCACGGCCCTTGTGCAGGATCCGCGACGGTGCGACTGCCACGCGCGCATCAAGCGCCAGGATGCCCTTGCTGTCCACCAGCAGCGGATTGATGTCCAGTGTGCGCACTTCGGGGATGTCCGCGGCCAGCTGGGCCAGCTTGACCAGCGCCAGCGCAAGCGCTCGCTCGTCGGCAGCCGGCACATCGCCGTAGGCCTTGAGGATGCGTGATGCCCGGGTCTGGCCGATCAGTTCGTGGGCCAGGCGCAGGTCCAGTGGCGGCAGCGCCAGTGCCTTGTCGTTGATCACTTCCACGGCGGTGCCGCCTCGACCGACCACGATCACCGGGCCGAACGTTGCATCGTCGGCGATGCCCACGATGATCTCGCGTGCCTTCGGGCGCACGATGGTGGGCTGTACCAGCAGGCCGTGGATACGGGCATCGGGACGCAGTTGCCGCGCGCGGGCCAGGATCGATCTCGCCGCGCTCTGCACCGCCGGCAGCGTCGCAAGATTCAGCCGCACGCCATCCACTTCGGATTTGTGCGGGATATCCGGAGACAGGATCTTCAATGCAACCGTCGCGCCGCGCTCCAGCAGCGGCTGGGCCAGATCCATCGCTTCATGGGCATCGCGCGCATGCATCACCGGCGCCGAGGCAATGCCGTACGCCTTCAGCAGATCGTGGGTCGCCAGCGGATCGAGCCAGGCCTGGCCATTGGCGAGTGCGGCCTCGACCAGCGCGCGCGCGCGTGCGGTATCCACGCTGAAATCCTGCGGCAGGCTGGGCGGTGTTTCCATCAACGCGTTCTGCGCTTCGCGGTAACGCACCAGATGCTGGAAGCCACGCACGGCCTCCGCTTCTGTCGGGTAGGTCGGCACGCGCGCAGCATTGAGGGTCGCGGTGGCCTGGTCGTCGTTGCCCAGCCACACCGCGAACACCGGCTTGTCGCGGTGATGACGCGGGCGCAGGCCCAGCGTACGGGTCAGCGCCTGCGCCGCGTCGGCCGAGGAGGTGAACGCAGTGGGCACGTTGACCACCATCACCGCATCGTTCTCGGTATCGGCCAACAACGCCTCGATGGCGGCCGCATAACGGTCACCATCGGCGTCGACCACGATGTCGACCGGGTTGCTGCGTGACCAGCCCTGCGGCAGCACCGCATCCAGCTTTTCGACGGTGCTGTCGGACAGCTGCGCCAGCGTGCCGCGCAGCGCGACCAGCTGGTCCACGGCCAGGCGACCGACGCCGCCGCCGTTGCTGAGAATGGCCAGTCGACGCCCAGGGAACGTCCCCAGCCGGCCCAGCGATTCGGCTGCGGTGAACAGTTCGTCCAGCGCGCTTACGCGCAGCAGGCCGGCGCGGTTGAAGGCGGCACCGTAGACATCATCGGCGCGCGCCAGTGCCTGCACGTGGGTATCGGCGCTGCCCGGCTGCAGCCGCTCGGCGCGTCCGGACTTGACCACCACCACCGGTTTGGCACGCGCGGCGGCACGCGCGGCCGACATGAACTTGCGGGCATCCTTGATCTGTTCGACGTAGAGCAGGATCGCGCGGGTGCGGTAGTCGGTAGCGAAATAATCAAGCAGATCGCCAAAATCCACGTCCATGGTGTCGCCCAGCGAGACCACGGCGGAGAACCCGACCGAGCGCGCCACGCCCCATTCCACCAGTGCGGCGGCAATGGCCGAGGATTCGGAGATCAACGCCAGATCGCCGGCCTGCGGGAAGTGCGCGGCAATGCTGGCATTGAGCCGTGCGTGCGGGGCGATCACGCCCAGGCAGTGCGGCCCGAGGATGCGCAGGCCATGCGCGCGCGCCGCCGCCTCCACCTGTGCCCAGGCCGAGCCCGGGCCTTCGCCCAGATGCGCGGTGAGGATGATCGCCGCCTGCACGCCACGTTCGGCAGCGGTGCGCACCACCTGCGGCACGATGGACGCCGGCGCGGTGATCACCACCAGCTCCGGCACCCAGTCCAGATCCTTCAAGCGCTTCACCGTGCGGATGCCGTCGATCTCGGCATGCCGTGGGTTGATCCATGCCACCTTGCCGGGGAAGCCGGTGCCGCGCAGATTGCGCATCACAGCACGGCCGGCCGAACGCTCGCGCGGGCTGCCGCCGATCACGGCAACCGACTGCGGACGGAATACGGACTGCAGGTGATAGGTGCTCATGCGCCTACGGTACACGGACCTGCGCGGTGGCGGCATGATCGTGCGCAGGAACCTGGCATCGCGTCCACGCATGGCGTGGATCTACTACGGCTGCCAGGACCAGCAGGTCCACGCCATGCGTGGATGACGCCCCTGTTACAGCAGGGTGCCGTGCAGGATCATCGCGGCGATGCTGAAATAGATCACCAGGCCGGTCACGTCCACCAGGGTGGCGACGAACGGGGCCGAGGCGCTGGCCGGATCGAACCCCAGCCGCTTGAGGATGAAGGGCAGCATCGAACCGGACAGCGAACCGAAGGTGACGATGCCCACCAGCGCGGCGCCGATGGTGATCGCCAGCAGGATCCAGTGCTCGCCGTAATCATGCAGGCCGCCCAGCTGCCAGACCACGATGCGGACGATCGCCAGGCAGCCGAGGATGGCGCCGAGCACCATGCCGGTGGGCACTTCGCGCAGGGCGACTTTCCACCAGTCGCGCAGGCGCAGCTCGCGCAGGGCCAGGCTGCGGATCAGCAGCGAGGTTGCCTGCGAACCGGAGTTGCCGCCCGAGCTCATGATCAACGGAATGAACAGGGTCAACACCACCGCGCGCGCCAGTTCATCCTCGTAGTGCTGCATCGCGCTGGCGGTCAGCATCTCGCCCACGAACAGCACGCTCAGCCAGCCGGCGCGCTTGCGCAGCATCTCGAAAAAGCCGATCTGCATGTACGGCTTGTCCAGCGCTTCCATGCCGCCGAACTTGTGCGCGTCTTCGGTGGATTCTTCAATCAGCGCATCCAGGATGTCATCGACAGTGACGATGCCGAGCATGTGCTGCTGTGCATCCACCACCGGAATGGCCAGCAGGTCGTGGCGGCGGATCAACCGTGCCACCTCTTCCTGGTCCATCTGTGCATCGACCATCACCGGCGGATTGACCTGGGCCACGTCCAGGATCGATTCCTCCGGCAGCCCGGTGATCAACCGGCGCATGGTCACCACCTGCTGCAGCTGCTGGCTGCCCGCATCGAGCACGTAGATCGCATACACGGTCTCGCGGGTGCGCTCGACCTGGCGGATATGCTGCAGGGTCTGGGCCACGGTCCAGGTGGCGGGCACGGCGACGAACTCGGTGGTCATCAGCGCGCCGGCGGTATTGGGCGCGTAGCTCAACAGCTTCTGGATGGTCTGGCGGGCGTCATTGCCCAGCAGCGGGATCAGGCGCGCGCGCTCGTCTTCATCCAGCTCGTGGACGATGTCGGTGGCACGGTCGTCGGCCATCAGCCCAAGCAGCGCCGCGGCCCGGGCAGGCGGCAGCGCGGCCACCAGTTCGCCACTGCGGTGCAGTTCCGGCGCTTCCAGCATTTTCACCGCGCGCGGCAACGACAGCGCGGCCAGCGTCTCGGCGGCGCGCTGCAGCTCCAGCGTATTGAGGAATTCCACCGCGTCGGCGGTGTTGTAGTCCGCCAGCGGTGCCGACAATGCTGCGGCATCGGCGACCGGACGCAGCAACTGCTTCTGGTTCATGGTGATTCGCCTTCGTGGGGTGCGACCTCGCGCAACGCCAACGCAGGCAAACCGTCCCGGTGTCAGGCGGCGGCCATCGCTGGCGTCGACCGAGGTCGACTTCTACTGTCGCTGGACATGGGTTGGGGACTCCGGAAGGGTGTACTGGCGGACACGCCGGCAGCGGCGGGCAGTCTGGACCTGCCTGCTGGGCAGGTCAACCCGCCGCCGGCGTGACCGGGCAGTGGCCGTGCTGCCGTTCTCGTGCGTACACGGCCGCGCGCGCATAATGCCCGGGTGGCAACCGCTGCATCTCCTCCCGCCGAACGGACGCACAGCCGGCCTCCCCGATGACCAGGTATTCCCATGCATAGCGGTGGTCTGGAACTGGCGCTGGTCCTGCTGCTGGCCGCGGTGATCGCGGTACCGGTCTTCAAGAAGTTCGGCTTTGGCGCGGTGCTGGGCTATCTCGCCGCCGGTGTTGTGCTGGGCCCGGACGGGCTGGGCTTCGTGCAGGATGCCGACCGCATCCTGGGTGCGGCCGAGATCGGCGTGGTGATGCTGCTGTTCGTGATCGGGCTGGAGCTGTCCCCTGCGCGCCTGAAGGTGATGCGGCGCTCGGTGTTCGGCGCCGGCGCGGCACAGGTGGCGTTGTCCGGGCTGGTGCTGGGCGGCCTTTTGCTGCTCGATCACTTCCAGTGGAAGAGTGCGCTGGTGGTGGGTGTGGCACTGGCACTGTCGTCCACCGCGGTGGGGCTGCAGCTGCTGTCCGAGCACAAGGCGATCAACAGTGACCATGGCCGCTTGGGCTTTGCGATCCTGCTGTTCCAGGACCTGATCGCGATTCCGCTGCTGGCGGCCATTCCGCTGCTGGGCGGGGTGAAGAACGAAACGCTGCGCTGGGAAGATGCCGCCGTCGCACTGGGCGCGCTGGCCGTGGTGATCCTGTGCGGGCGACCGGTGCTGCGCAAGGTGTTCGGCATCATCGCCCGCACCCGCAGCCCGGAAGTGTTCACCGCCACCGCACTGCTGGTGGTACTGGGCACTGCCTGGTTCATGCAGGAAGCCGGCCTGAGCCCCAGCCTGGGCGCGTTCCTGGCCGGCGTGCTGTTGTCCGATTCGGAGTTCCGGCACGAACTGGAAGCGCAGATCGAGCCCTTCAAGGGCCTGCTGCTGGGCCTGTTCTTCATTGCCGTGGGCATGGGCATCGACCTGGACCGCATCGCCGCCGAGCCGTGGATGATCGCGGCCGGCGTGGCGATCCTGCTGGTGGTGAAGTTCAGCCTGCTTTACCTCATCGGCCGCTTGGCCAGACTCAGTTCGCGGCAGTCGCTGCTGCTGGGCAGCGTGCTGTGGCTGGGCGGCGAATTCGCTTTCGTGGTGTTCAACGAAGCACAGCGCGCCCACCTGCTGGGCAATGCCAATCATGACCGGCTGGTGGCCATCGTCGGCCTGTCGATGGCGATCACCCCGCTGCTGATGATCGCGCTGCTCAAGTTGCTCGGGCAGGAAAAGGCTGCGCCACGCGAGGCCGCCGCGGCCGACAAGGTGGCGCCGGACAACCGTCCGAAGGTGCTGATTGCCGGGATGGGCCGTTTCGGCCAGGTGATCGCACGCCTGCTGACCGCGCAGAAGGTGCCCTTCGTGGCGCTGGAAGCGAACCCGGACACGGTGGCCGACCTGCGCCGCTTCGGCAACCAGCTGTACTACGGCGATCCGACCCGGCCGGAGATGCTGCGCGCGGCCGGTGGCGAACACATCGATGTGTTCGTGATCACCGTGGATGACCCGGAAACCAACCTGCGCGCGGTACGCATGGTGCGCCGGCTGTACCCGGACGCAACGGTGCTGGCACGCGCGCGCAACCGCCAGCACGCCTGGCGGTTGATGGACATGTCCGCCGAACCGTTCCGCGAGGTGTTCGGCACCAGCCTGGAAATGAGCGGGCGCGTGCTGACCGCGCTGGGTGTGGCGCCGAACGTGGCCGAGCGCCATGTGCAGCAGTTCCGCGAACACGACGAGAAGCTGCTGCGCGACCAGTACCTGGTGTACGACGACGAGGCCGCAGTGATCCAGACCTCGCGCGATGCGCGCAACGATCTGATGCACCTGTTCGAGGCCGACGCGGAAAGCGACGAGAAGTAGATCCACGCCATGCGTGGATGATCGTGTGCGGCACCAGAAGCATCCACGCATGGCGTGGATCTACTGAAACGGCCAGCACTACCCGTTGTCGCGCAGGAACCGCGCCATCGAGGAAACCCCCGGTACGCGCGGTTCGAATTCGGCGGCAACGTCGATGAAGCCACGCATCACCGCGATCTCGCGCGGGCTGCGGTTCAGTCCATCGCGGGCTTCCGGATCGGCACCGGCACGCAGCAGGCGCTGCACCAGCAGCGGCAGCCCGTGCAGGGCAGCCAGATGCAGCGGGCCGAATCCGCGCGGATCGCGCACGTCCAGGCTCACATCCTCATCAAGCAGGCGCTCGACCGCCGCCATCACCACCTGTTCGTCGCAGGCGGTGCCCGGTTCGGCACGCGCACCCAGCGCCAGCAACAACGGTGTGACCGCACCGGCGGCGGCCTGATCCGGTTCGGCACCGGCCAGCAGCAGGGTGTCGAGCAGGGCCAGCAGACGCGAACGGTCGCGTGCGCTGAAGCCGTACAACGCGGCACAGTGCAACGGAGCCAGCTGCTGGGCATCACCGGCGCGCACATCCGCACCGGCGGTGAGCAGGCGCGCGACGATGTCCGGCAGGCCGAGCGCCGAGGCCAGCATCAACACGGTGACACCGCCCGGCAGGCGATGTTCGAGCTGTGCACCGGCATCGAGCAGGGCCGAGACGATTTCGACCTGGCGCATGCTGACCGCCGCCGACAACGGCGTGGCACCACTGGCGGCGGCATGCTGCGGGTCAGCGCCGCGTGCCAGCAGCAGGTCGACCACCGCCAGGTGGCCACCGCCGGCCGCACGCAGCAGCGCGGTGCAGCCCTGCGCATCGACGGCGTCGATGGCAAAGCCCAGATCATTCAAGCGGCGCACCGCATCCACGTCACCGGCCATCGCGGCGGCCGGCAGATCGCCTTCGCGCAGCGTGCGGCGCGGCAACGGCCAGACCCGCCAGTCCAACCAGTCGGCCAGGTCGCGGCGACCAATCGACAACGCCACGCCCAGCGGCGTCTGCCCATCGGCAGCGCGTGCTTCGGGCGACGCGCC
Organism: Stenotrophomonas sp. STEN046; assembly: GCF_056759755.1. Lineage (NCBI taxonomy): Bacteria > Pseudomonadati > Pseudomonadota > Gammaproteobacteria > Lysobacterales > Lysobacteraceae > Stenotrophomonas > Stenotrophomonas sp. STEN046. Next base: position 42,564 of record NZ_JBRRDR010000031.1, on the reverse strand, counting down.
GTGCTGTACCAGCAGCTTCAGCGCGCTTTCGCGTGCCAGTGCGGTGGCCAGGTGCAGCGCGGTCATGCCATGGCTGTCGCGTGCTTCGCGGTCCACGCCGGTGTTGAGCAGTGCCTGCTGCAGGCGCAGCCAGCCCAGGCGCACCGCCAGCGACAGGGGCGGATCGCCGGCCGGCGAAGCGGCAAACGGATCGGCACCGCGTTCCAGCAGCTCCAGCGCCAGCTGTTCCAGGCCGCGGGCGGCCTGATCGTGCTGCGCGCAGGCCGCGAGGAAACGCGACAGGCCACCGCGCCCGGCCGGCGACAGGCCGTGCTGCAGCATCACCTGCAAGGCCGGCACGGCATCGATGCCGCGCGACAGCAGTGCGAACATCGGGGTATCGGCACAGGCATCGCGCACATACGGATCGGCGCCGTGGGCCAGCAGCCAGTCGACCGCGCGCGGCTCCAGTGCCAGTTCCGGGTCGAGCAGCAACCCGCCCAGTTCGTCCGGCTGGCACAGCCTGGCCAGTGCGGCCATGCCATCGGTATTGCCGAACCCAAGCGCTTCGCGCAGCAGGGTCAACGGCGGACGATCCGGCAGCAGGCCGCTGGCACTGGCTGTTTCTCCACGCTCGGCCAAGCCATCGCTGACAGCGGCGGGCAGCGGATAGGAAGGATCCAGCAGCGCCACGATTGCCCAGCGACCGGCTTCGGCGGCGTAGTCCACCGCGCGACGGCCGGCCGGGTCGGTGCCATCGGCGGCGATGCCCAGTTCCAGCAGGCGCTTGATCAGCAGCGGCGAAACGTCTTCGGCCATCGTCGCCAGCAGCACCGCGTTGCGGCCATCGGCATCGACCGCAACCAGGTCCGGCTTGTGCGGCAGCAGGTGCTCGACCACGGCGGCGCGACCGGCGCGCGCCGCTTCCAGCCACGGCGTGCGGCCCAGCGCATCGCGGGCCTCCAGGTTGGCACCGGCATTGAGCAGCACGCCAATGATGTCCACGTGGCCGGCCAGGGCCGCTTCGTGCAGCGCACTGCGGCGCTGGCGGTCGCGGGCGTCGGCGCGCGCCTTGTGCTTGAGCAGCAGCTGCACGCCGGCCGGATCATCGTCTTCGGTGGCGGCCGCGGCCAGCAGCACCGGGGTGCCATCGGCCGGCTCGCTGCGCGCACCGCGCTCCAGCAGGAAGCGGGCCAGGCGCCAATTGCCGACCTGGCAGGCCACGGCCAACGGCGACCAGCCATCGCGGTTCAGTGCATCCACTTCGGCGGCGGCATCGCGCAGCAGCGCGGCCACGCCGGGGTCGGAACTGCGCGCGGCGTGATGCAGGGGCGTGTTGCCGTCACTGTCGCTGGCGCGCGAATCGGCGCCGTTGGCGAGCAGGGTCATCACCGCTTCCGGGCGCCCATGCCAGCTGTCGCGGGTGGCCGCCAGCAGCGGTGTCATGCCCCGGTGCGGTGCGTTCACGTCAACGCCGCGCCCGATCAGCTCACGCAGCAGGCGCAGATCGGGCAGCACGGCGGCAAGTACGGCCAGGCTGCGCTGGTCGCGCCAGTTCGGGTCAGGCAATGAATACGGGTCGGCACCGGCCTGCAGCAACTGCAGTGCGCGGTCGATGCGGCCGTGGCGCGCAGCTTCGTACAGGGCCGGGGTCAGCTCCTGCGGTGCCAGTGCTTCCAGCGGCGTGGTGTCCACGGCAGCGGCAAACAGGGCCTCGCGATCAACCGGTTGCCCGCTGCCAACGGTGGCGTGCGGCGAAACCAGCGGTGCCGGTGCGATGCGCTGCAGCAGCAGGTGCAGCACCGGCGACAGCAGCAGCACGGCCAATGCGGAGGGCCAACGCGCGCTTTCCGGCAACAGGCCGGGCCAGGCCGGCAGCACCACCAGCGCTGCCAGGGCAATCACCAGCCCCGCCACGCCCAGTCCGCGCCAGGCACTCAGGTCACGCCCGGCCAGGGCCTGCCAATGCTGCAGCAGGCCACCGTCGAGGCGCTCGACATCGTTCCACAGCGGCCAGGTACGCCAGGCCGCAAGCAGGCCGGCACTGACCAGCACGCTCAGGCCCAGCACGGCGGCCAGGCTGCCACTGTCGCGCAGCGCGGCCAGTGGCCAGGCCAACAGCAGGGCCAGCAGCAACGGTGCTGCGGTCCACAGCGCGACCAGCGCCGGCACGTCCTGCCGGGCCACCGCCTGCGGCGGCAACAGCGCGCGGCTGCGCCGCCACCAGGACACGCCCAGCGCGAACGCCGGTTGTGCCAGTGCGGCCAGTACCGCGCCGGGCAGGCCGCCCAGCGCAGATCCCAGCGCCAGCACGGCGCCCAGGCTGAAGGCGATCGACAGGGCGCGGGAGCGGGAAAGCTCAGTCATAGTGGCGCAGCATCATGCTGCTCACCGATGGCGGCACCTGCAGGTAGAACCCACGCTCGCTCAGTTCGCTGCGCACCTTGGCCGGGTCGGCCTGGGCCAGCCGGCGCTGTGCGTCCAGCGTCACCTCCAGAACGAACACGAGCGAACCCAGCGACGCCGACAGCGGCGCAGGCAATGCGCTGAAGTCGTCGCGTCGGGCGAGATAGACGTAGGTGTCCGGCTTGAGTTGGCTTTTATAGACGTAGGCGTGCATGTCCACGGGACGATAACCCGGGAAGAGCCGTGATTGTGTCGGAAAGCCGACACCGGGGAAAGCCGTCACGCGACGATGGCGGCGTGATCGACGGCGTTTCCCCGGTGAGGTTCAGCAATGTGGCGGCGCCGTTCAGCCAACGCCACGACCTCAGTTGGCGGCAACCTCTTCGGTCATCAATGGATCCAGCGTGGGCTGTTCCAGCCAGCGCGCGACGTCGCCGCCCAGCGCCTCGGCAACCAGCTTCAGCGTGGTGCAGGCGCGGAAGGTGAAGGGCCGGCTGGTGGTGCGCTTGAAGCTGAAGTTGCCGACGACGCGGCCGTCTTCCTTCAGTTCGCCGTAGATGCGTCCCCATTTCGGGCCGGAAATCGCGCCGCCGCCAGCGGCATGCGCCTTGGTCACCACGATGTCCAGGCGCCTGCTTTCGCTGCCATCCAGCGGCGCGGCCACCACCCTGCCGGCGGCGTGACGCACGATGCTGTCGCTGAGATAGCTGCCGAACCGGCACTCTTTGCGGATCAGCTCGCCGCCCACGTCGGTGCGGTAGGGAATATCGGCGGCGACCCGGATCGGTGCGTCGGCGGCGTGGGCCTGCAGTGCGGGCACGCACGCAAAAGCCGCTGCCAAGGCAGCGGCGGTCATCACTTTCATGCTGTTCCCCCTGTGGAACGTTGCCCCGGCACCCCGTGCCGGGGACAGCGATGGCTTACTTGACCTTGGCGTAGGTGCCCTTCAGCGCCACACCGGCGACAAAGGTGCCGGCCCAGCACTCGTAGTTGGTGGCGCTCTTGAATTCGTTCTTCTTGTAATAGCTGACGATGTCGACCACGGCGTTGGCACCGCGCGACTTGGCGCCATCCTGCAGTGCCAGCAGCGCCGACAGTGCCACCCAGCTGCAGGCCTCGGTGTCGGACTTGTTGGCGGCGTTGGTCTTCTTGTTGGTCACATCCTCGCCCAGGCGCTGCTGCACGCTGACCGGCTGGCCGGCCAGATAGAAGCGTACGCTGCCGTCGATGCCGGCATCCTTGGCGGCCTGCGAGTTGATCAGGTCACGCAGGGACTGCTCGACGCGGGTATCGCGCGCCGAAGCGGTGGAAGTCAGGGCCAGCAGCGCGGTGGCAGTGGCGATCAGCAGGGTGCGGCGCATCGGAACGTCTCCTTGTTCGGGTGCGGGTACGGCGGGGATCAAGCGCTCCAGCGGCGGAACACCAGCGAGGTGTTGATGCCGCCAAAGGCGAAATTGTTGCTCATCACGTATTCGGCCTGCAGTTCACGGCCGCTGCCGGTGATGAAATCGAGCTGGCCGCAGCGCGGGTCCACCTCGACCAGGTTCAGGGTCGGTGCGAACCAGCCGGCACGCATCATCTCGATGCTCATCCAGGCTTCGAACGCACCGCAGCCGCCCAGCATGTGGCCGACGTAGCTTTTCAGCGAACTGATCGGCACGCCGTTGCCGAACACCTGCGCGGTGGCCTGCGTTTCGGCGATGTCACCATGGTCGGTGGCGGTGCCGTGGGCATTCACATAGTCGATCTGCGCAGGCTCCAGGCCGGCATCTTCCAACGCCAGGCGCATGGCCTGGGCCATGGTGCCGGCGCTGGGCTGGGTGACGTGCTGGCCATCGCTGTTGGTGCCATAGCCGACGATCTCGGCCAGGATCGTCGCGCCGCGCGCCTGCGCATGCTCCAGGTCTTCCAGGATCAGCGTACAGGCGCCTTCGCCCAGCACCAGGCCATCCCGCCCGGCATCGAACGGGCGCGGGGTGGTGTGCGGCGCATCGTTGCGCGTGCTGGTGGCAAACAGGGTGTCGAACACGGCTGCGGCGGTGGCATCGAGCTGCTCGGCGCCACCGGCCACCATCACCGTCTGCTTGCCGCTGCGGATCGCCTCGTAGCCCGCGCCCACGCCCTGGCTGCCGGAGGTGCAGGCGCTGGAGGTGGTGTACACGCGGCCGGACAAGCCGAAGAACACGCCGATGTTGACCGGCGCGGTGTGGCTCATCATCTTCAGGTAGGTGGTGGCGCTGATGCCGTCGGTGGTGAATTCATGCAGCATGCGGCCGAATTCACCGGTGGCCTCGTGGCTGCCCGACGAGGAACCATAGGCCACGCCCGCGCGGCCGCTGCGCAACACCGGGTGTTCGAACAGGCCAGCCTCGCGCAGCGCGATCTCGGTGGCGCGCACCGACATGATCGCCACCTTGCCCATCGAGCGGGTGGTCTTGCGGTTGTAGTTCGGCGGCAGTTCGTAGTCCTGCACCGGTGCGGCCAGCTTGGTGTTCAGGCCAGCATAGACATCCCATTCGGGCATCGCGCGCACGGCATTGCGGCAGCTGCGCAGGTGCGCCTGGATGGTCGGCCAGTCGTGGCCGAGCGGACTGATGGCGGCGGCACCGGTAACCACCACGCGACGATCGGCGGCCATCAGATCATGCCTCCGTTGACCGAGATCACCTGGCGGGTGATGTACCCGGCCGGCTCGGACAGCAGGAATGCCACCGTGGCAGCCACTTCCTCGGGACGGCCGACACGGCCGGCGGGAATCAGCTTCAGTGCGTGCTCCACCACTTCTTCGTTGAGCATGTCGGTCTCGATCAGGCCCGGGGCCACGCAGTTGACGGTGATCTGGCGGCTGGCCAGTTCCAGCGCCAGCGCCTTGCTGGCACCGATGATGCCGGCCTTGGCCGCACTGTAATTGACCTGGCCGCGGTTGCCAGCCACGCCGGAGACCGAGGACAGGGTGACGATACGGCCCGGCTTGCGCCGCCGCACCATCGGCATGATCAACGGGTGCAGCACGTTGTAGAAGCCGTCCAGGTTGGTGTGGATCACCTGGTCCCAGTCGTCCTCGGACAATGCCGGAAACGCACCATCGCGGGCGATGCCGGCGTTGCAGACCACGCCGAAGTACGCGCCATGCGCTTCCACATCCGCTTCCAGCGCGGCACGCGCAGCGGCGCGGTCGGCCACGTCGAAGGCCAGCACACGGGCCTGCTGGCCCAGCGACTGGATCTCGTCAACCACCGCCTGTGCCTCCTGCACGCGGCTGCGGCAATGCACCACCACGTCGAAGCCATCACGCGCGATACGCAGCGCAATGGCCCGGCCGATGCCCCGGCTCGCACCGGTCACCAGCACGCTTGGATTCCCTGTCATGCCTGTCCACTCTCCAGATAGGCCATCGAGTCGGCCGGTTCGAACACCGACACGTTGGCAACCGCCCATTCTTCGCCGCCTGCCAGGATGCGGCAGGCGAACATACCCAATCCATTGTCGCCCAACAGCTCGCAGCGCGCCTGTACCTGCAGGCGGGTGCCGCTGGGGAAGCTGCTGCGCGCGCTGGTGTAGCGCCGGCTGCCGAGCAGGAAGCCCAGCTGCGGCGGATTGCCGGCGCTGCGCGCACGGCAGCCGGCCCAGGCGGCAATCGCCTGGGCCATGTATTCGATGCCGACCCAGGCCGGGACCGCGCCGTCCTCGATGAACAGGCCTGCGGCGGGAACCACCAGCTCGGCCTCGATGCTGTCCTGGTCCCAGCGCAGGATGCGCTCCAGCAGGCACATGTCCTGGCGGTGCGGCACCACCTCTTCGATGGCATACAGCGGCATGTTCATCGGCGCTCCAGTGCCAGCACGGCATTGCTGCCACCGAAGGCGAACGAATTGCTCAGCACGCGCCGCGGCGGCTGCGCCAGGAAGGTGGCCGGAGCCACCAGCGGCAGCACCGGCAATGCCGGATCGGCCACGCCGTCCCACCAGTGCGGCGGCAGCTGCTGCCGTGGGTTCTCGGCCAGCAGGATCCAGCACAGCGCCGCCTCGATCGCGCCGGACGCGCCCAGCGTGTGGCCGGTCAGCGGCTTGGTCGAACTGGCCGCAACGGAGGTTCCCAGCACCTGCGCCACCGCCAGGCTCTCCATGGCATCGTTGTGACCCGTGGCGGTGCCATGCAGGTTCACGTAGTCCACTTCCGCCGGTGCCCAGCCAGCACGTTGCAGTGCCTGTTGCAGCGCATCGATGGCACCCAGTCCCTGCGGGTCCGGCGCCGACATGTGGTGCGCGTCGGCCGATTCGCCCCACCCGGCCAGGGTGATGGCACCGACGTCACGGGTCAGCAGGAACAGCGCGGCACCCTCGCCTATATTGATGCCGCAGCGATGCTGCGAGAACGGATTGCAGCGTTGTGCAGAGACCGACTCGAGCGCACTGAAGCCTGCAACGGTGAATCGGCACAGCGAGTCGGCGCCACCGGCGATGACCGCATCGACGACCCCCGAGCGCAGCAGGCGCGCGGCCGACATCAGTGCCTTGGCGCTGGACGAGCAGGCCGTGGACAACGTCCATGCCGGGCCCAGCGCACCGCTGCGCTCGCGCACGAACTGCGCGGCGGTGCCCATTTCCTGCTGCGCGTAATCGAAACCGTCGGGCCAATGGCCATGCTCGGCGCGGGTGCGCAGCGCCTGTTCGGATTCGCCGATGCCCGAGGTGCTGGTACCCAGCACGACGGCCACGCGTTCGGCGCCGTAGCGGCCGATGGCATCGGCCACGGCCGGGCCGATCTGTGCCAGTGCCACATCCAGCAGCGCGTTGTTGCGGCCGCGCAGGGCGACCGGCAGCTCTTCGAGCGTCGGCAGCGGGCTGTGTACTTCGCCCAGCGCCAGGGTGCGGCCAGGCAACAGGCTGTCGTTGTCGCTGAGTCCGCCCGGGACGTCGGCAAACAGCGCGGCGGCGACTGCGGCTCGGCCCTCACCCAAGGCGCAGACCACGCCAAGATCGTTCAGGAAAATCGGTGCGCTCTTCATTCCTGCCCGGCCATGTCGATCGATTCAATGCGCAGGGTGTAGCCCTCGGCGCGGTTGTCCAGCTGCACGCTGCCATCGTCCAGGCGCTGCAGCTGCAGCCAGACCGTGCCATCGCGCGACAGGTTGCGCAGGTGGCCATCATCGCTCACCTGCCAGCCGGCCGGCAGCGCGGCGGCAATGGCGGTGGTCGGCCACAGCGCGAACTGCAGGTCATCGAGCACGCGTTCGGCGCGTACCTGCGGCGGCAGCCAAGGCGCACGCTGCTGGGTCAGCTGCTGGCCGTCCCACTGCAGGCGCACGCCGGTCTGGCCCATGGCCTGCACGGCCAGCTGCACCTGCTGCGCATCGGCTTCCAGCAGCGCATCCAGGTCACGCGCGTGGCTGCCAAAGCGGAAATGCAGCTGCTGCTGCAGCGCCAGTGGCGCCGGCAGGCTGGCCGGCGACAGGCGCAGCGGCGGCAGTTCAACCAGCGGCCGCGGCATGCGGCTGGCACAGGCGGCCAGCAGCATGCACAGCAGCACGGCGGTGATGCGGAAGATCATGCGCTGCACAGCTGCTCCAGCACGCGCATGCGCCGACCGGTCTCGTCGGCTACGTACGGGTTGTTGGTATCCCAGGCATAGCCGGCCAGGATGGAACTGATCATGTCGCGCACTGCAGGCTGCTGGTCAGGGTGATAGATGATCTTCTGGAAGCCACCTTCGTACCAGCTTTCCACGAAGCGACGGAAGGTCTTCACCCCGGCACGCAACGGGATGGAGAACTCGGCTTCCCAATCGACGGTTTCCCCGGCATAGCGGCGCGCCAGGCACTCGCTGGCCAGCTGGGCCGACTTGAAGGCGATGGTGACGCCGGAAGAGAACACCGGGTCGAGGAACTCACCGGCGTTGCCCAGCAGCGCATAGCCCGGGCCCCACAGTGAACTGACGTTGGCCGAGTAACCGGTGATGCGACGCACCGGCAGTACCGCCCATTCGGCATTGGCCAGCAGCGAGGTCAGGTTCGGATCCTCGCCGACGATGGCCTGCAGCTTCTGCAGGTCGTCGCCCTCGTAGCGTTCGAAGAACGACGGTTCGGCCACCACGCCCAGCGAGCAGCAGCCGTTGGAGAACGGGATCGTCCAGTACCAGACGTCGATGTGCTCGGGATGGGTGGTGATCAGGATCTTGTTGCGGTCGAAGTCTGCTTCGGCCGGGATGTTGTCGCGCACGTGGCAGAAGATCGCACCGCGCACCGGGAAATTGGACGGCGTTTCCAGGTTCAGCAGGCGCGGCAGCAGGCGTGCGAAACCCGATGCGTCGAGGATGAAGTCGGCTTCGATGCGGTACTCGCTGCCATCGGGGCGGCGCACGGTCACGGCCGGCTGTTCGCCCGGCTCGACGGCCAGCACTTCATCACCGAAGCGCAGCGTGGTGCCCATGCGCTCGGCACCCCGCGCCAGCACGTTGTCGAAGTCGGCGCGCTGCACCTGGTAGGTGGTACCCCAACCCGGCGAGAACTTCCTGCGGAAATCGAATGCGGTACGCGCTTCACCGTGCACGAAGGCCGCGCCGTTCTTGTGCTGGAACCCGGCCTCGACCACGTCCTGCAACAGGCCGGCCGCCTCGATGTACTCCATACTCTGCGGCAGCAGGCTCTCGCCGATGGAAAAGCGCGGGAACTGCTGGCGCTCCAGCATCAGTACCTGGCGGCCCTGCTGGCGCAGCATCGCCGCGGCCACCGAGCCGGCCGGGCCAGCGCCGATGATCAGGATTTCAGTTCGTTCGACAGCGTCCACAGCAGTATTCATCGGTGCGTCCTTGTTGCTCGATCAGGTGGAAGGAAAATGCGGGGAAATGCGCAATCAGGCAGGTGGCAGCTCATGCGGCGGCGGCCGGAACAGCGGCGATATCAGCCAGACCAGGCCGATGCCGAACAGCAGGGTGAGCCCGAACGCACGCAGCGCCGGGGTCTGCGACAGACCCAGCAGGCCAAACGACAGCCAGGTGCTGGCCGCGCCCACGCACACCGCCAGCCAGGCGCTGGCATCACCGCGGTGTTCGATGAGGAAGATGCCGTAATCGATGCCCATGCCCAGCAGCAGCATCAGTGCCAGTACGTTGAACAGCTGCAGCGGCTGCCCGAACAGGCCCAGCAGGCCCAGGGTGAGCGCGCCGGCCACCAGCGTCGGTGCGAACACCCGCCACGCCTGGCGCCGATAGCGCAGCCACAGCGCGCCGAACACCAGTACGATGCCGACCAGCAGCAGGCCGCCCATCAGCTTGCGGTAATGGCCGAGCAGCTGCGAGAAGTCGGCGGTACGGTCAACCCAGCGCACACCGTCCAGGCCTTCGGCGGCACCACGCAGCGTTGCCAGCGCATCGGCGCGCGACAGGTCATCGACCATCACCACGCTTATCATCTGCCCGCCCACATTACCCACCCACAGGTGCCGGAACGGCTGCGATGCCGGCGAGGCAAGGAAGGCCTCGGCACTCAACGGCGCCGCCGCGAATGCAGGGCGCTGCAATGGCTCGCCCACGGCTTCCCCGACGGCCGCCAGCACACCGGGTTCGACCTTGGCGGTCAACGCCGCATCGGACTGCTGCCGTGCGGGCGAAGGCAGCCAATCGCTGATGGCGCGGTAACCGCCAATACGCTTGTCGTTGGTCAGCCCGCGCAGGCGCGCGGTCAGCGCTTCCTCGCGCTGCAGCAGCTGCGCGGCATCGCTGCCCTGCACCAGGTAGAACTGCGCAGGGCTGGGCATGCCCAGCAGCTGGCTGAGGCGGATCTGCTGGGCCATCAACGCCGGCGGCGAGGACTGCAGGCTGCGCAGGTCATCGTTGCTCTGCAGGCGGGCGATGCCGATGCCCGAAACCAGCACCGCCAGGCCCAGGAAAACCGCTACCGGGCGTTTGCCGTGCAGGCGCGGGAAGCGTTCCAGGGTGTTGCCCAGCCACTGCGAAAAACGGGTCTGGCGGATCTCGCCACCGTCCAGCCATGGGAACCAGAAGATCACCGTGAGGAACGCGGCAGCCAGGCCAACCACCGAGAACAGCGCCATCTGCCGCAGGCCGGGGAACGGCGCCAGGCCCAGCGCCAGATAGGCAAGCGCGCTGGTCACCAGTGCCAGCCACAGGCCCGGCAGCAGGTGCCGCAGCAGCTTCCAGCGGCGATCGGCCGGTTCGGCCTGGCGCGAAGCGAACCAGTGGATGCCGTAGTCCTCGGCGACGCCGACCAGCGAGGCACCGAACACCAGGGTCAGCACGTGCACCTTGCCGAACACCAGCACTGTCACCGCCAGGGCGACACCGCAGCCGATCAGCAGCGAGGCGGCAACCAGCAGGATCGGGCGCAGCGAGCGGAAGGCCAGCCACACCAGCAGCAGCACCGCCGCCAGCGAGCCCCAGCCGATGGTGTTGATTTCCTGGTTGGCCTGCACTGCGGCCGCTTCCGCATGCAGCGGTACGCCGGCATGCAGGATCTCCAGATCCGGTGCGGCAGCCTTGGCCGCCTGGCCGGCGCGCTCCAGCAGGCCGTCCAGGTGGCGCTCGCCATCCAGTTTGAACGCCGACCCGGGGGTGTCGAACTGCAGTGCGGCCCAATGCCTGCCCTCGGCCTCCAGCAGGCCGTCATCGCCCAGGCGCAAGCCGGAACCCTGCGCCTGCTGCTGCCACCAGTGCGGCCACAGCGACAGGGGATCCTGCCGCCATTCGGTCAGGCGCGGTGCGCCCATCGGACCGTACAGCGCGCCCAGCGCCTGCTCGGCCAATGCGCCGGGCTCGGCCTGCTGCAGCTGTTCGCGCTGGGCCGGGGTCAGCAGGCGGTCGCGATACGGTGCGTAGAACGCACGCGCTTCATCGAACCAGCCCTCAATCGAGCCGCTGGGCACCAGCAGCGCGCTGTCGGTGTCCTTGCTCATCGCCGCAGCGAACGCGGCCTGCGCGCGCTTGGCGGCCGCACCATCGGCACTGCCCAGCAGCACCACCACCTGCCGCGAACTGCCATCGGCGATGCGCCGGGTGACATCACTCAGCAGGCGATCGTGTGCATCCTGCGGCAGCAGCGCAAGGATGTCGGTGTCGATCCGCGATTCCTGGCTCCACAGCCGCCATTGCTGCGCGCCCAGCACCAGCAGCAGCAACAGCCAGGCGATGCCCAGCCAGTGCCACCAGCGACGCAGGCGATCAGGCGCATCGGCTCCCACGGCCTTACTCAAAGCGGCGCGCCTCGTCGGTGCTCAGCGCGGCCGGGGCCTCGCTCAAGGCGCTGAAGCTGATCTGCGTGCGGTCCTGGTTGGCCTCGATGATCTCGACCTGGCGCACGTAGCGGTCGCCCTGCAGGGTCAGCGACTGGAAGGCCTTGGCCAGCATCGCCGACTTCGGCGTCAGCCGCAGTTTCCAGCCCTGCCCCTCACGCGTGGCCGCAACGTTGAACTGGCTGGACAACGCCTGCACATCGCCACTCATCAGCGCGAACATGATCGCGTTGACCGAGCGCATCGCCGGTTGCTGGCGCGCGTCCAGTTCAACGCGGGTGCTGCCATCACGCTGGCGGCTGAGGATGCGGTCGGCGGTCACCACCACTTCAGAGGGGAATGGCTTGAGCGTGGACCAGATGACGCCATGCTTGCGTGCGACCACGAACTGGCCCTGCGAGCGCAGCGGATTCTTGAAGCCGCTGACCTGCTTTTCCTGGGTGAACTGGCCACGCAGCACCTCCGGCCGCGCCACCGCCTGGGTGATCGCATCGACGGCAGGCTCCGCAGCCTGCAGCAGCGGGGTAGCAGCCAGCAGCAACGCGCACAGCAGCACGCGCGGAAGATGGGCGAATCCGATCATGGTGCAGGCACTCCAAGACGCTGCCACAGCACCGGCGGGCACTGGTACAGCATTTCCTTGCTGGCTGCGTCGACCGCAACCTGGATGGTCATCGCGCGGGTCAGCACCTGGCCGCTTTCCGCATCGAGGATTTCATATTCGATCTTCAAGCGGTTTTCCCACTCCACGATGCGCGAACGCACGCGCAGCGCCTGGTTGAACAGCAGCGGCCGCACGTACTTCACCCGCGCATCCACCACCGGCCACAGGTAGCCCGATTCGAGCATCTGCGGGTAGTCGTAGTCGTAGCGGGCAAGCAGCGCGCAGCGCGCGATCTCAAAATACTTGAAGTAGTTGCCATGCCAGACCACGTTCATCGGGTCGCAATCATGGAAGGCAGGGGCCAGCGCGATCTCGCCGACCAGTTCGTGGACATCATTCACCGGCATACAGCTCCCAACGTTGCGCGCGGATCTCCACCAGCAGTTCCCGCAGTTCGCGATCCAGCGCGCGGTCTTCGTCCACCAGGGCGATGCGCTGCCCGAGGTCGGCGTACATGTCAGCCAGACTGCCATGCAGCTGCGCGTTCATGCCAACCCGTTCGCGCAGCGCCAGGCCCTGGCGGGCAGCGATCAGCATGGCCGCCACCACCTGTTCGGTCAGCTCGATCACACGCAGGCAGTCACGCGCGGCGATGGTGCCCATGCTGACCTTGTCCTGGTTGTGGCATTCGGTGGAACGCGAGAACACCGAGGCCGGCATGGTCTGCTTCAGTGCTTCGGCAGTCCATGCCGAGACGCTGATCTGCAGCGCCTTCAGACCATGGTTGATCGCCGCGCGCGGGCCGGTCGCCGCCGACAGGTTGGCCGGCAGGCCGTGGTTGTAGCGCGCATCGACCACCAGCGCCAGCTGCCGGTCCAGAAGGTCGGCGATGTTGGCCACGGTGTTTTTCAGGGTGTCCATCGCCAGGGCGATGTGGCCGCCGTAGAAGTGGCCGCCGTGCAGGATGCGCTCGCCATCGGCATCGATCAGCGGATTGTCGTTGGCACTGTTCAGTTCGGTTTCGATCAGCTGGCGCAGGAACGGCAGGGTATCTTCCAGCACGCCGATCACGTGCGGCGCGCAGCGCAGCGAATAGCGGTCCTGCAGGCGTTGTTCGTTACGCGGCGGGCGCTCGCTGTGCAGGTCGCTGCGCAGGCGCGCGGCGATGCGTGACTGGCCCGGGTGCGGCTTGGCGGCGAACAGGGTTTCATCGAAGTGGTGCGCGTTGCCGTCGCTGGACAGCACGTTGAACGCGGTCAGGCGGGTGGCCATGCGCGCCAGGTAGTCCGCGCGCTGCCAGGCCAGGCAGGCCAGGCCGGTCATCACTGCGGTGCCGTTCATGATCGCCAGGCCTTCCTTCGGCCGCAGCTTCAGCGGCGTCATGCCGATCTTCGCCAGCACCTCGGCCGCCGGCTGCACGCGGCCGTCGTGCAGCACTTCGCGCTCACCGCACAGCACCGCCGCCACGTAGGACAGCGGGGTAAGGTCACCGCTGGCACCGACCGAACCTTCGGCCGGGATCAGCGGCAGCACGTCGTGCTGCAGCAGCGTGGCCAACCCTTCCAGCAGCGGCACACTGACGCCGGACATGCCGCGTACCAGCGAGGCCAGGCGCGCAGCCAGCACGGCGCGGGTTTCGGCCGGGTCCAGGTAACGACCCAGGCCGCAGCCATGGTAGGTGTACAGGTGGTGCGGCAGCTCGGCCACCAGCGCCGGCGGAATGTTCACCGTGCACGAATCGCCGTAGCCGGTGGTCACCCCATAGATCACCCCGTCCTCGCGCAGCAGGCGGTCGAGGAAATCAGCGCCACGCTGGATGTGCGCGCGGAACCCAGGCGCATCACTCAATGCCGCTTCGCAGCGGCGTTCGGCCAGGGCGACCACGTCTTCGATGGTCAGCGGTGCATCGCCAAAGCGGCACACGGGTACGGCGTCAATCGTCATGAGGAGCCTGATCCCAGAAGGGGAAGAAATTGAACCAGTCCAGCGGGGACTGGATGACCTGGAGTTCCAGCCAGCGCGCGAAGTGCTGCGCCTGCCCGGCCAGTGCGGCATCACGCGAACCGCGCGGCAGCAGCACGCGTTCGGCGAACTGTTCAAATGCCACACGATAGCCGTCGCCCTCGTGCAGGCACGACATCGTGTAGACCGGGCAGCCGAGCGCGGCGGCCAGCACATAGGCACCTATCGGGAACGGCGCACGGTGGCCGAGGAAATCGGCCATCACGCTGCGCCCGCCCTGCACCGGTACACGGTCGCCAACGATGGCGACGAAACCACCGGAGGCCACCTTGTCGGCCAGCATCATCGCCGTGGCCGGGCCCATTTCGGTCACCTGCACCAGTTCCACCGCCGCCAGCGGGTCCAGCCGCTGCAGCAGCCGGTTGAAGCGCTGTGCGTGCGCGGTATGCACCAGCACGGTGATGCGGAAGCCCGGCACCTGCTCGGCCAGTACCTGGCACAGTTCCAGACAGCCGATGTGCGCGGTCAGGATCAGTCCACCTTCGCGGCGCGCGATCTTCTGCAGCACGAGGTCGCGCTGCAGGCGGATGCGCTGCGGCGGATAGCGCCCGCCAAGGCCAAGGATCTTGTCCAGCATCGTGTCGGCGAAGGCGAAGAAGTGGCGCAGGCTGTCACGGCGCGTGGGTGCATGGCCCAGCGCGCCGGTGTGCGCCTGCAGCCGCTGCAGGTACTGCATCGAGGCCTGGCGGCCGACCCGGTTGCCCAGCCAGTGGCAGGCCACCACCGGCCACACGCACAGGCGGAATGGCCAGCGCCCGAACCAGCGGTGCACCCAGCACAGGAACAGCACGCCGGCCACCGAGGTGGACTCGCCGATGTCGGCCCAATGCGGGGCGCCCTGCGCGCGTTCCATCTCAGCCCTGCCCCTGCAGGCGGCGCCACAGCAGCCGCGGGGCGCGCCACAGCATGCCGAAGAACAGGCGCGTGTGCATGCGGCTGATGCGCACGTTGTCGCGCCACACATCGAAGTGCGAAACACCATCGGCCGGGTAGGTCACGCGGGTGGCCAGATGTTCAACCTGTACCTGGCGCCAGTACAGGCGAACCATGATTTCGGTGTCGAAATCCATGCGCCGGCCGATGGTCTCTTCGCCCACCAGGCGCAGCACCGGCGGCAGCGGATACACCCGGAAGCCACACATGGTGTCGCGCAGGTGCAGCGACAGCGTGTTGATCCACACCCAGATATGGGTGGCATAGCGACCGTACAGGCGCGCCTTCGGCACGCTGGCATCGTAGGCAGGGATGCCGCAGATCACCGCGTCCGGCCGCGCACGGGCCGCTGCGATGAACCGGGAAAGATCGGTGGTGTCGTGCTGGCCATCGGCGTCGATCTGCAACACGTGGCTGTAGCCGCGACGCTGCGCCTGCTCGAAGCCGGCCAACATCGCCCCGCCCTTGCCCTGGTTGAGCTCCAGCCGCAGCAGATCGACCCCGGCACGTTGCGCCAGCGTCTGCAGTACGGCCGCGCACGAGGGCTGCGAACCATCGTCCACCAGCAGGCATGGCAGGCCGGCGGCCTGCACGCCGTCGACCACCGCGCCGATGGCGTGTTCGTGGTCGTACACGGGAATGACCACCAGCGGCGCAAAGGCGCCGCCGGGGCGGGCCGCCTCAATGCGCATCGGCGAACACCACCCTGCCGCTGGCATGCACGCCATGTACGGAGGTGTAGCGGAAGGTCAGAACGCCACGTTCGGCGTCCCAGTCCAGTTGCAGGGTCAGTTCATCGCCGGGGCGTGCCACGCGCTGGAACTTCACCGCATCCATGCGCTGGAAGCCGGTCGGCAGATTGAACGCCTGGCGACCGAAGCGCACGGCCCAGTCCAGCTGGGCCACGCCGGGCAGGATCGCCGCCTGCGGAAAGTGGCCCTGGAATGCGCGCAGCGACGGGTCCAGGGTCATCCGCAGGGTTGCCGCAACGGCACCGCGCAGGTCCCACACCGGCGTCGGCAGCAGCGGCTGGAAAAGCGCCACCAGCGCGGCCTGGGTGACCTTGCCCTGGGCATTGATCGGCAACGACTGCACCAGCCGCCAGCGTCGTGGCCGGGTAACGGCATCGTGCCCCTGCGCAAGCCGGCTGCCCAGGCGCTGCCAGAGCGCGCGGCGGGTGCCATCGTCGGCAGCGAGCAGCGCGGCATCTGCCGGCACCACCACCGCCGCCAGCTGCTCACGCTGGCCCTGCAGCACCAGCACGCGAACGTCGTCCACTTCCGGGTCTTCGCGCAGTGCGCGTTCCAGCGCGTCCAGCGAAACCCGTCGTTCTTCGATCTTGACGATGCGGTCGGCACGACCCAGCAGGCGGAAGCGGCCATTGGCCAAAGCCTCCACGCGGTCCTGGGTGCGCCACCAGTCGGGCGTTTCCAGGTGCGGCGAAGCGACGGCCAGGCAGTCTTCCTCGATGCGCCATTGCACGCCCGGCAGCGGTTCCCACGGCGGCGCGTCGGTGTCCCAGCGGCGCCAGGCGATGCCACCGGTTTCGCTGCTGCCATAGACCTCGGTAGGCGCCACCCCCAGCCATTGGCGCACCTGCCGCGCAGCGTCCTCCGGCAGCGGGCCGCCGGAAGAGAACACCGCCCGCAGGCGCCCGTGCAGGCTGGCCCAGTCGAGCTGTTCGGGCAGACGCTTGAGGTGGGCCGGAGTGGCCACCAGCACCGTATCGGTGCCCGCCAGTGCGCCTACCAGGTCTTCATGGAAGAAACGCCGTGGCTGGATCTCACGGCCAGCGGCCAGTGGCCACAGAACGCGGAACAGCAGGCCATAGATGTGCTGGTGCGACACGGTGCCGTGCACCTGGGCACCGTCGAGCTGGGCGCCGAAGGCTGCCTGCAGGGCATCGACTTCGCGCGCCAGCTGGTCCAGCCGCTTGCCGATGGCACTGGGCTGGCCGGTACTGCCGGAGGTGAACACGCACAGGGAGCAGGTCCGCTCGTCCAACGGCGCCAGCGGCGTCGCCGGAACACCCGCGGCGGCCTGCAACGGCTGGTAGTCAGCCGCCAGGTCGCCGGCAAAGCCACTTACCTGCGGCTGCAGCGCCTGCAGCGTGGCAGGCAGGTTGTCGGCGGCAAGGAACACGCGCTTGCCGGCATGCCAGGCGCCGAACAGCGCCGCCGCAAATGCGATGGCGTCATCAAAATAGAGTGCCCAGTCGCGACCCTCGGCAGCGCTGAATGCGGCGTGCCAGCCGCGTACGCGCGCGCTGAAAGCGACATGATCGATGGCCACGCCATCGCAGATGCCGATCTGGCGCCCGGGCTGGGGCACCACCAGCAACCGGTCCAGCGCGATCCAGTCAGCCATGCGCGTGCGCCGCCTTCACCCGCCGCCGCACCAGCCACTCGCCTGCGAACAACAATCCCATCATCACGTACGCCAACAATCCGTTGTAGAGCATCCAGACCCGGTTCGACGCATACAGCGCGGTGAGCAGGGCAAGACCACCATTGAGAACGAAAAAGCCGCACCAGACCTGGGTGACGCGGCGGGTATATGCCACCGCGAAGGGCGGCAGATCCGGCTCCTGCAGGCGCGCCAGGCGCTCCACCAGCGGCGGGCCGAAGCGCAGGCTGGTGGCAAACACCGCCAGCATCACCACATTCACCAGTGCCGGGTACAGCTTCAGCGGCAGCGCCTGGTTGAGCACGGTGGCCAGTCCGGCCAGCAGGCCAGCACCGGCGGCAGCGGCCCACCACAGCGGTTGCCGGGTGCTCAGCGCACGCAGCACCGCCAGCCCGAACAACAGCAGCGACAACCAGCGGGGCTCGAAGCGGCCCATCGCCAGGTAGACCAGCACCGGGTAGGCCAGCGAAACCGCTGCCACCACGACCATGCGTGCCCGTGCCATGGCCGTTATACCCGTGCTGCTGTCAGGCGGCTGCCTGACCAGGCAGCAGGCCATGCACGACATCGACGATGTCCTGCACGGTGCGCACGGCCTTGAAGGCTTCCGGTTGCAGGTTGCGGCCCAGCAGGGGCTTGAGCTGCACGATCAGGTCCACGGCATCGATGCTGTCGATGTCCAGGTCGTCATACAGGCGCGACTCCGGGCTGATCCGGGCCGGCTCGATCTCGAAGCTGTCGGTCAGGATGCGGACGATGCGCTCGAACAATTCATTCTTAGTCATGGCAGTTCCTAGCGCCTTAGGACTGGCGGGCGGCGACGAACTCGCCGAGCGCACGCACGCTGGAGAAATGGCGACGGGTTTCTTCCGAGTCGGCCGAGAGGCTGACACCGTACTTCTTCTGCAGCGCCAGGCCCAGTTCCAGCGCATCGATCGAATCCAGGCCGAGGCCTTCAACGAACAGCGGCGCGGTCGGATCGATGTCCTCCGGGGTGATGTCCTCCAGTGAAAGCGAGGAAATGATCAATTCCTTGATCTCGTGCTCAAGTGCTTGCACGGGTCGGATCTCCAGACAGGTCGAAATAACGAGTGAGGTGGTCGGTGACGCGACGGGCCGCCAAGGCATCCCCCCTCGGCGAGTCATCTTCGGCCAGGAACGGCGCGATCGGGATATCTTCGCCGATCTGCAGCCGAACGTGAAAACGACGTGAGGGCACACGATACCACTTCTGGCCCTTGGTCAACGTGGGCGGCGTGCAGGTGATGCGCACCGGGGTGATGTCCAGGCGCCCGCGCACGGCGATGTTGGCCGCGCCGCGCTGCAGCCGCAACGGCTGCCCCGGCACGCTGCGGGTGCCTTCGGGGAAGATGACCAGGGTTCCGCCGGCGTGCACGGCAGCCGCGCAGTCATCGACCAGGCCGGCGCCGTCATCGTTGGAAATGTAGCCGGCCGCGCGCACCGGGCCGCGCATGAACGGGTTGCGGGCCACCGCACGCTTGACCACGCAGTCGGCGTTGGGCAGCAGGGCGATCAGGCACACCACGTCGATCAGGGTCGGATGGTTGGCCAGCACCAGCAGGCCGTCGCGCTGCAGCCGCTCACGGCCTTCCACCTGCAGGGTCATCACCCCCAGCCGGCACATCAGCCACACATGGCTGGCAAAGGCTCCCTGCACCAGCCGCCGGGCCCGGCGGCGCCGCGCCACCGGGTCGGGCATCAGCAGCAGTACCGGCATCACCAGCACGCCCAGCAACAGCCCGCCCACGCCGAAGGCGGCAAAGCTCAGGCCGGTGCCGAACACCCGCCAGGCATGGTCAAGCCGGCGCAGCGCTTCAGCCACGGCGGCGCCAGCACCAGCGCTGGCCCTGGGTGACATGCGCCAGCTCGGCGTCGGTTGCCAGCAGGAAGCGGTGCAGATCCAGCGCGTGGGGCAAAAGGCCCGGTGCGCTCGGGGCGGCCTCGGCGGCCGCCTGCCAGGACAACGAAAGGTCGGTACCGCCGGCAGTGCCGGCCGGCGCCAGACGCCAGCACCAGGCAAAGAACGGGTCGGGTTCGTCGGCGAATTCAGCGTAAACGTCGGGCAATGGCGACTCATATACCACGACCCGCACTTCACTGGCGCCATCGGCAAGCAGGCCGAAGGCCTCCAGGCAGGCCGTCTCCACGGTGGCCTGGCCCGCAGACAGGGCCAGGTAATTGCCGCGATGGCCGCGCGCGATGGAGTACAGCGCGGCGATCGCGTTGTGCACCGACAGGCCGAAACCGGTCGGCGACAGCGGTTGATCGGCGGCCAGCGAGCCGAGCAGGTCCATCGAACGGGCCACATCGCCATGCCGGCTGGCGAACACCAGCGGCACCTGGCTGTCGGCGCCCTGCCCGTCTTCGCACCAGCAGGCAGCCTGGATCGCCATGCGGCCCAGGCGCTCGATGCGACGGCGCTGCATGGCCGGGATCTCGGCCAGCGCGGGCGTGTCCTCACCCTGCGGCAGGAACGGCGCGTCGGCCCAGCCCATCCATTGGCTACGTTCGCTCAGACCGGGCGCCCAGGCGGCCCAGCCGACAACGGAAAATTCGATCATTACCGGTGATGTTTCGATGGGCGAACGAGAGTCTCGAGCCATTACGGCGACACGCGGCGGCCCGCCATTCCTGCAGCCACGCATCCGTCCAGGACGTCGCCGGCTGCCCCCCTGGCTGCCGGAAAGGAGCGCACGCTAGCACGTCCGACCCGGGGATGACACGTTTCACAAAACCCAACGGGGATCGGTCACCGGCCGATCCCCGGATGACCCGTTCAGTGATAGCCGGCGTCGGCGCGCACCTTGCCGCGGAACACCCGGTAGGACCACGCCGTGTAGCCCAGGATGACCGGCAGCAGCACCACCAGCCCGACCAGCGTGAAGCCCAGCGACGAGGCCGGCGCAGCGGCCTGCCACAGGGTCATCGACGGCGGCAGCAGGTACGGCCACATGCCCAGCACCAGACCGGCGAAGCCGAGTACGAACAGCGCCAGGCTGAGCAGGAACGGTGGCAGGTCGCGACGCGGATGGGTGGCACTGCGCCACAGCGCGATGGCCACCGCCAGGGTCAGCAGCGGCACCGGCGACAGCCACCAGAAGTTGCCATCGCTGAACCAGCGCGCCATCAACCGCGAATCAAGGAACGGCAGCCAGCTGCTGACCAGCCCCATCGCCGCGATCACCGCCACCACCAGCGGCCGGGTCATCTGCCGTGCCAGCGCCTGCACGCGCCCTTCGGTCTTCAGGATCAACCAGGTGCTGCCCAGCAGCGCGTAGCCGGCCACCAGCGCGGCACCGGTCAGCATCGCGAACGGGCTGAACCAGCCGAATGCGCCGCCCTGGTACACGCCATCGACCAGCGGCAGACCCTGCACGAGGGTGCCCAGGATCACCCCCTGGGCGAAGGTGGCCAGCACCGAGCCCAGCCCGAAGGCCACGCTCCACAGCCGCCGCGAACGATGCGCCTTGAAGCGGAATTCGAACGCCACACCGCGGAACACCAGCGCCACCACCAGCAGCAGCACCGGCAGGTACAGCGCCGACAACAGCACCGCATAAGCCTTGGGGAAGGCGGCCATCAGCCCGGCACCGCCCAGCACCAGCCAGGTCTCGTTGCCATCCCAGATCGGCGCGGCGGTGTTCATCATCAGGTCCAGCTGTTCCTCGTCCTCGGCGAACGGAGCGAGGATGCCGATGCCCAGCACGAAGCCGTCCAGCACCACGTACATCAGCACGCCGAAACCGATCACCGCGAACCATGCCACCGGCAGCCAGGTCATCAGCTCCATCTCAGCGCTCCTCCAACGGTTCGTCGGCCCCCGCCCGCGGCCCCGGCCGGGGATGGCGGGCCGGGCGCCCCCCCCGCCCCGGGCCCGCGCCGGGGTATGGCTGCCGTGATCCAGCGCAGGCCCCTGGTCGTAGGGCTGCGGGCCGTGGCGCAGGATCTTCACCAGGTACCAGATGCCCCAGCCGAACACGAACGCATAGCCAACCACGTACACCGCCAGCGACAACGCGGTCATCCATGTGCTCTGCGGTCCGACCGCGTCGGCGGTGCGCAGCACGCCATACACCACCCACGGCTGCCGCCCCATCTCGGTGACGAACCAGCCCGAAAGCAGCGCGATGAAACCGCTGGGCAGCATCCAGTTCCAGCCACGCAGCAACCACGCTGAGCCCAGCAGCTTGCCGCGCCACAGCTGGAACGCCGAGAACCACGCCAGCACCAGCATCAGCGTGCCCAGCCCGACCATGATGCGGAAGGCGAAGAACACCGGCGTCACCGGTGGCCGTTCGCTGGCCGGCACCGAAGTCAGCGGATCGAAGGTGCCATCCAGGGTATGGGTGAGGATCACGCTGCCGAGCTTGGGAATGGCCACTTCGAAATCGTTGCGTTCTTCCTTTTCGTTGGGCAGCGCGAACACCACCAGCGGCACGCCCTCGCCTTCCTTGGTTTCATGCCAGTGCGCCTCCATCGCCGCGATCTTCATCGGCTGGTGCTTGAGCGTGTTCAGGCCATGCATGTCGCCGACGAAGATCTGCACCGGCACGGTCAGCGCCGCGAAGGCCACCGCAGCAACCAGCATGCGGCGCCCGGCTTCGACATGCGTGCCCTTGCGCAGGTACCACGCGCCGACGCCACCGATCACGAAACAGGTGGTAATGAACGAACCCAGCGCCATGTGCGCCAAGCGGTACGGGAAGGAGGGGTTGAACACCACCTGCCACCAGTCCACTGGATGCACGATGCCGTTGACCATCTCGTAGCCGGCCGGCGTATGCAGCCAGCTGTTGGACGACAGGATCCAGAAGGTGGAAAACAGCGTGCCCAGCGCCACCATGCAGGTGGAGAAGAAATGCAGGCGCGGCGAGACCCGGCCCCAGCCGAACATCATCACGCCGAGGAAGCTGGCTTCCAGGAAGAAGGCCGTGAGCACTTCGTAGGTCAGCAGCGGGCCGATCACCGTGCCGGCGACCTCGCTCAGCCGTGGCCAGTTGGTGCCGAACTGGAAGGCCATGACGATGCCGCTGACCACGCCCATGCCGAAGGACACCGCGAAGATCTTCTGCCAGAAGAAATACAGCTCGCGCCACACAGGCAGCCTGGTGCGCAGCCAGCGCCATTCGATGAAGGCCAGCCAGCTGGCCGTGCCGATGGTGAAGGCCGGGAACAGTACGTGGAAACTGATGACGAATCCGAACTGGATCCGCGACAACAACAACGCGTCCAAGGGACGCCTCCTGCCAGGTGCCGGTGGGATACCAGACCACTTTAGGGGGATATCGTTAAGCCGGGATGCGACCGGGTGACGCGCTGCTTCACTTTGTCGCAGGCGCAGGGGCAATCCGCCGGGCCTGGCCCGGCGCTACCGGTTCACCGCTCTGGTAGCTGCCAACCTTGGTTGGCACACGTCCAGGCGCCGACCAAGGTCGGCATCTACCAACAGCGACTGGAGCAGCCTATCGCCCGGCGGGCGCAGGAATTCAACGCCAGAAATACCAGACCGCCGCCGCCACCAACGTCCCCAGCAGCAACACCTGCACCAGCACGTACAGCACACCGCTGTCGCGCGTTTCCGCCTTCAGCCGCTGCTGCACGGCCTCACTCACGTCCGGCGCTTCTTCCTGCCGTTCCTGTTCACGCAACACCTGCGCCAGCGCGCGCTCGTCGGCATCGCGAGGATCGGTCGGTCGGCTCACAGCAGTTCTCCGGCGGTGGCGTGCCGCGTCAGTTCCTGCTTCAGGACCTGGCGCGCGCGATGCAGATGGCTCTTGATGGTACCGCGCGGCAGGCCGGTCACCTGCTCGATCTCGGCCAGATCGAAATCCTCCAGGTAGTGCAGGCCCACGATCAACCGTTGCGGGGCCGTCAACCGCTCCAGCGCCACGCCAAGCTGGCGGCCGGCCTGCAAGGCCTCGCTGAACTCCGCCGGGCCCGGCCCCTCATCACCCACGCCCAGTGCCTCCGGCACCTCCACCGCCACCATCCACTGCGCCTCCAGCCGGCGGCGGCGCAGGTACTGCAACGCGGTGGTGTAGGCCACCCGCGAGACCCAGGTGCGCAGCGAGGATTCAAACCGGAACCGGTGCAACTGTCGGAACACCGCCAGGAAGGTCTCCTGCAGCAGGTCGGCGACCTGGTCGCGGTCACCGACCATGCGGCCGATCACATGCGCACAGAGGCGCTGGTGGCGGTCCACCAGCTGTGCGAAGGCCGGCTGCGAGCCGTCGATGATCGCCCGCACCAGCGCGTGGTCATCGTCGGCGGCCGGCACCGCAGCGGTCGAACCGTCGCGGCGGCGCCCCCGCAGTGCAGCCAATGCTCCCCCCAGCAGGCTCATGCGCGGGACGCCCCCGGTGCCCGTGGCATGTGCCGCTCAGCCCTTGCGCAACGCAGGACGGGTGAAATGCCAGGCCAGCAGCTGGCCCAGGCCTGCGCTGCCGACCATGGCCGCCGCCGCGCCGAAGGTCAGGTCGCGGGCACCGATGACTTCCAGCAGCGCCATCGCCAGCGCCAGGCAGACCAGGCTGATGCCCCAGCGCAACGCGCCCTGGCGGCGGCGCTCTTCCTCCAGCACCGCCAGTGAGCGGATGACCTCCTCAGGCACATGCGGGGCCACCAGCTTGCCGCGCGCCCGCGCATCGGCAATGGCGTGGATCGCGTAGGCGATGCAGATGAAGAAGGTGATCGGGATGAGTTCCTGCATGGTCGTGCTCCTGTCCGCTGGATGATGCGGGTTCAGAAGGATGGATGCGCAACCCCGGCAACCGGTTGCACCACTTTGCCAATCCCGCTGCCATGACCTGTGGCCCCCTCCCCCGGCCCGGGCGGCTGCTACCCTTGCCCGGTTTCCTCTACTGGTGCTGTCCGCCCATGTCCCGAGTGCTGCCCCTGTCCCTCCTGCTGTCGGCCGTGCTGGCCGCACCGGCTGCGCATGCCGCGCCGACGCCGATCACCATCGAACAGGCCATGGCCGACCCGGACTGGATCGGTCCGCCGGTCGAGAAGGCCTGGTGGTCGTGGAACAGCCAGCAGGTGGAGTACCAGCTCAAGCGTAGCGGCAGCCCCGTGCGCGACACCTTCCGCCAGCCGCTGGCCGGAGGCGTCGCCGCGCAGGTGGCCGATGACCAGCGTGGCAGCCTGGATGTGGCCGAGCCGGTCTACGACCGCAGCCGCAGCCGCAGCGCCTTCGTCCGCAACGGCGATGTGTTCGTGCGCGACCTGCGCAGCGGCGCGTTGACCCAGCTGACCCGCAGCAACGAACGCGCCAGCGGCGTGAACTTCGCCGCCGACAACGGCGTGATCTGGCGCGTTGGCCAGAACTGGTTCCACTGGACCGCCGCCAGCGGCGTGCAGCAGGTGGCCAGCCTGAAGGCCGAGAAGGACCCGGGTACGCCACCGAAGGCCGACGTGCTGCGCGACCAGCAGCTGCGCACGCTGGAAACCCTGCGCCGCGACCGCGAACAGCGCGAGGCGCTGAAGGACCAGGACCAGCGCTGGCGCCAGGCCGATCCGACCCGCGCGCCGGGCCCGGTGTACCTGGGCGCCGAGGTGGAGATCGTCGACAGCGTGCTGTCGCCGGACCTCGGACACCTGATCGTCACCACCAAACCGAAGGACTTCGATGACGGCCGCGGCGGCAAGATGCCGCTGTACGTGACCGAATCGGGCTACGAAGAAACCGAAGACACCCGCACCCGCGTCGGCCGCAATGGCTCCGAACCACACACCCTGTGGTTCGTGGATGTGCGCAGCGGCAAGGCTGAAAAGCTGTCGCTGGCCAGCCTGCCGGGCATCAGCACCGACCCGCTGGCCGAGCTGCGTCGCAAGGCCGGCAAGGACGCGCTGAAGGGCGAGCGCAGCCTGCAGGTGATGAGCGATTTCATGGGCGGTGGCATCCGCTGGAGCGCCGACGGCCAGCAGGCTGCGGTGATGCTGCGCGCCAACGACAACAAGGACCGCTGGATCGTCAGCGTCAACGCCGCCGACGGCCGCGTGCAGAACCGCCACCGGCTGACCGACAACGGCTGGATCAACTGGGGCTTCAACGATTTCGGCTGGATGGCCGATGGCCGTACGCTGTGGCTGCTGTCGGAAGAGTCAGGCTTCTCGCACCTGTACACCCAGGCCGGCGGCAGCAAGCCGCAGGCGCTGACCAGCGGCAAGTGGGAAACATCTGCACCGGTGCCGTCGGCCGATGGCAAGGGCTTCTATTTCCTGTGCAACCAGCAGGCCCCGCACGACTACGAAGTCTGCGCGGTCGATACCGCTGCCCGCCAGGTGCGCGAGCTGACCAGCCTCAACGGCGTGGAAGACTTCTCGCTGTCGCCAGATGGCCAGCAGCTGCTGGTGCGCTATTCCGGTGCCTACCTGCCGGCGCAGCTGGCCGTGGTGCCCAGTGCCGGTGGCCAGGCACGCGTGCTGACCGACACCCGCACCGCCGCCTACAAGGCGCGCGAGTGGATCCAGCCGAAGCTGGTGGCGGTGCCGTCCAAGCACGGCGCCGGCGTGGTCTGGGCCAAGTACTACGAGCCCGAGAACAAGGAACCCGGCAAAAAGTACCCGATCGTGATGTTCGTGCACGGCGCCGGCTACCTGCAGAACGTGCACCAGCGCTACCCGGCCTACTTCCGCGAGCAGATGTTCCACAACCTGCTGGTGCAGCAGGGCTACATCGTGCTGGACATGGATTACCGCGGCAGCGAGGGCTACGGCCGCGACTGGCGCACGGCGATCTATCGCAACATGGGCCACCCGGAACTGGAAGACTACAAGGACGGCCTGGACTGGCTGGTCGACACCCAGCAGGGTGACCGCGACCACGCCGGCATCTACGGCGGTTCCTACGGTGGCTTCATGACCTTCATGGCGCTGTTCCGCTCGCCGGGTACGTTCAAGGCCGGCGCCGCGCTGCGGCCGGTGGTCGACTGGCACCAGTACAACCACGGCTACACCAGCAACATCCTCAACACCCCGGACATCGACCCGGAGGCGTACCGCGTGTCCTCGCCGATCGAGTACGCGCAGAACCTGCAGGACAACCTGCTGATCGCCCACGGCATGATGGACGACAACGTGTTCTTCCAGGACTCGGTGAACCTCACCCAGCGCCTGATCGAACTGCACAAGGACAACTGGTCGATCGCGCCCTACCCGCTGGAGCGCCACGGCTACGTCCGCGCCGATTCCTGGCTGGACCAGTACAAGCGCATCCTCAAGCTGTTCGAGCAGAACCTGAAGTGAGCAACGCCGCGGCCACGATCCGCATCGTGGCCGCGGTCATCCTGGATGACCAGGGCCGGGCGCTGGTGGTGCGCAAGCACGGTGCCCGCCGCTTCATCCAGCCCGGCGGCAAACCCGAACCGGGCGAGGCGCCGCTGCAGGCACTGGCGCGCGAGCTTGGCGAAGAGCTGGGCGTGCGCCTGGATGCGGCATCCGCCATCGCACTGGGCGCCTTCGAGGACTGGGCGGTGAACGAACCCGGCCACCGCGTGCAGGCGCAGGCGTGGTGGGTGCAGGTGGACGGCATGCCGCAGGCCCGCGCCGAGATCGCCGAGCTGGCCTGGGTGCCGCTGCGGCCCCCACATGGCCGGCCCTTGGCACCCTTGAGCGAACACCATATCCTGCCGGCGGTCGCCACCCGGGTGACGGCCCGCTGAGTGCGGGCACCGACTGCAAGGACACCGGATGTCTGTCGCCGTTCCGCCGATTCCCCTGCCACCGGCCCCTGCGCGCACCGGCTGGGTCACGCCGCTGGCACAGGGCGCCTTCTGGCTGTGCCTGGTGTGCACGGCCGGCTTCGTGCTGCAGACCCTGGGGGTGGCGGCCGTGTCGCGCTCCGAAGGCTGGCAGATGCTGATGGTCGTTGCCTGGGAGCATCAGATCGACGGCAGCCTGTTGTGGATGCTGATGCATCCGGTCGTCACGTCACTGATTCTTACCGTGCTGTGCCTGGCTTCGACGCTGGCCAGCTGGGGCCTGTGGCGCGAGCGCCGCTGGGGCCTGTGGTCGTTCATCTGGATGCTGGTGCTGAGCGCGCTGGCCAACTTCGTCATCGCCTGGTGGCTGGATGGCGTGCTGCTGCAGCTGATGGGCGTGCTGGCCGAGGACGCGGCCACCTATCGCGACCTGCAGGTGCAGCGCGTGCTGTTCACCCTGACCCTGGTGGGTGCCTCGGTGCTGATGGCCGGCCTGCAGGGTTGGCTGGTCTGGCGGCTGCTGCGGCCGGATGTACGCTGCCGCTTCCGCTGACCCGCTCCCGTGTTCCACCTTCGACAAGGACGTCGCATGCCTGCCCTGCCCCGTATAGTGCTCGCCGTGGCTGCGCTGCTGGCCACACCGCCCGTGCTGGCGGCAGCGCCCACGCCCCTGCGATGCGGCCAGTACGTCAATGCGCAGAGTGATACGGCGCTGGTAATCGACTCGCACAACCGGGGCCGTCGCCTGGCGGCAGGCTTTGGTTTCGAACCGCTGCAGATCGAGCGTGATGGCGACGGCCTGGTGCTGGTCAACCTGGACGACGGAGTGGCCACCGCCATCACGGCCAGTGCCGATGGCAGCCACCTCAACGACACGCTGCAGGACTACCGGCTGCGTGCACCTGCAGTCTGCCAGCCGGTGGCCGTGACCGCCGCAGGCAGCTGCCTGGCGGAGGCGAACCGCTGCATGGCACGCCTGCACGCCGCGACGCCGCCGCAGCTGCTGACCGCCTGCCAGCAGGGCGTGGGCGCGGCCTGCAGCGGCCTGCTGCTGGGCTACGTGGACGATGCGCTTGCCGCCGCCGCGCCTGCCGAAGGGCTGATGCTTGCCGATGCCGCAACGGCGCCGTGCACGACCAGTGCGGAGCGCGAGGAAGTACTGACCTGCCGCGATGCCCGTCGTCACGCGCTGGCGGCCGCCGTAGCGCAGGCCAGCGGCCAGTCGTTCACCCGTGGTGTCGATCCGCCGACGGTGGCGTTGCCAGCCGCGCAGCGCGCACAGCTGCAGCAGCTGTGCCTGCAGCAGCGCGGTGGCCGCTTCTGCACCGAAGTGGCCGAGCAGCAATTGAATGCGCGCGATGCGCGTGCGGCCGTGCAGGCGTTGCAGGTGGTCTGCGAGGGCGGCCGCTACAGCGCATGCGAACGGGTCGAGCCGCTGCAGGCACTGGGTGATGCGCTGCGGCTGGTCGACGCCACCGAGGCGCCCTGTGGCCTGTACCGGGCCGACGGCGGCAGCCTGGATACGATCACGTTCGGCGATGCCGGGCGGGCCAGGATCGATGCGCAGGACGCGCAGGTACTGCTGCTGGACGGCACCATCCACCTGCGCCACGGCGGCGGTGGCGACCACGTTCTGGGCCTGCTGGCCAACGGCGACCTGCTCGGCCTGGATGCATGGACCGGCTACCAGCGTTACCAGCGCCAGCCGGGCCCGGCACAGTGCGCGCGCACGCCCTGATCCGGCCGCCCGCGGGCGCCACCAGCGCGGGCCTGTGCCCGGCCCTGCGGTAAAGTACGCGCCATGAACGAATTCGAGCGCGTGCGCGCCTACCTCACCGACCTGCAGGACCGCATCTGTGCGGCCATCGAAGCCGCCGACGGCCAGGCGCGCTTCCAGGAAGACCTGTGGCAGCGCGCCGAGGGCGGCGGTGGCCGTACCCGCGTGCTGCGCGATGGTGCCGTGTTCGAGCAGGCCGGCATCGGCTTTTCCGACGTGGCCGGCAGCCGCCTGCCGCCATCGGCGTCGGCCAACCGGCCGGAGCTGGCCGGTGCTTCCTGGCGCGCCACCGGCGTATCGCTGGTGTTCCATCCGCTCAACCCGTATGTGCCCACCACCCACGCCAACGTGCGCTTCTTCCAGGCCCAGCGCGACGGCGAAGTAGTTGCCAGCTGGTTTGGCGGTGGTTTCGACCTGACCCCGTTCTACCCGTTCGACGAAGACGTGCAGCATTGGCATCACACCGCACGCGACCTGTGCGCACCGTTCGGCGAAGAGCGCTACCCGGCGCACAAGCGCTGGTGCGATGAATACTTCTTCCTGCGCC
This sequence comes from Stenotrophomonas sp. STEN046, assembly GCF_056759755.1. Classification (NCBI taxonomy): domain Bacteria; kingdom Pseudomonadati; phylum Pseudomonadota; class Gammaproteobacteria; order Lysobacterales; family Lysobacteraceae; genus Stenotrophomonas; species Stenotrophomonas sp. STEN046. Next base: position 12,923 of record NZ_JBRRDR010000031.1, on the reverse strand, counting down.
ACCGCAACGAGACGCGTGGTGTGGGCGGGTTGTTCTTCGATGACCTGCACGGCGATTTCGAGCGCGATTTCGATTACCTGCGCGCAGTGGGCGATGGCTTCCTCGATGCGTACCTGCCGATCGTGCAACGGCGCAAGGACACCGCGCATGCCGAGCGCGAGCGCGAGTTCCAGCTGTACCGTCGCGGCCGTTACGTCGAATTCAACCTGGTCTACGACCGTGGCACGCTGTTCGGCCTGCAGAGTGGCGGCCGCAGCGAAAGCATCCTGATGAGCCTGCCGCCGCGCGTGCGCTGGGAATATGGCTTCAGCCCGGAGGAAGGCAGCGCCGAAGCGCGCCTGGCCGATTACCTGGTGCCGCGCGACTGGGTGTGAGCCTGTAGCCGAGCGTGGGCTCGGCTCTACGCAGACTTCTGTCGCGGGATGATGGTGATGTGGCCGTTGGTTTCCAGCAGCGCCAGCGCCACGTCCTGCACGCCGATGCAGCCCTGTTGACGCATTGCCGCCTCGACGTCGGCACGGGTGACCAGCTCGCGCTGCAGCACCGCATCGAACAGGCGCCCGTCGCGGGCGATCACCACCGGCTCGCCTTCCACCAGCCGCTCGATGCGGCGGCTGCGGGTGGTCAGCCAACCCACCACGTAGTTCAGCAGGATCAGCGTGGCGGCCAGCAGCAGGCCGCCCCCCAGTGAAGTGTCATTGCCGAGCAGCGCGTTCTGCACAGCGTTGCCCAGCAGCACGATCAGCAGCACATCGAACGGGGTGATCTGCCCCAGCGCGCGCTTGCCACTCAGCCGGACCATGCCCAGCACCACCACATAGACCACGATGGCGCGCAGGATGAACTCCCACCACGGCATCGCCAGTGCGAACAGATCCTGCATGTGCATTTCCCCTGTCGTGCGATGGCCCAGCGTACAGCCGGCGCAAATAAAAAGCCCCGCTGACCAGGGGGAGGTCAACGGGGCCGGGGAACGGGCGCTTGGGGAGGAGCCCCCGTTCCGAGATCTGCTCCAGGGGATGGGAGAGATCCATAACAGGCGTTGCGCCTGTTGGGACTAATAGAAGCACTCCGAACACTAACGGTTCGTGAAGGGGCCCAATTTAATATGCAGCCCTCGCGGAAACATTCATGTTCGAGTCAGAAACATCTCGCAACTGAACGAATTCACGGCATTTCTGGCCTGAATGCGACTCAGTGCGCTTCATCCCAGTTACTGCCCGTCCCGGTATCCACCACCAACGGCACGCGCAACTGGGCCGCTTGCGACATGCGCTGCACAACGTTGCTACGCAGTTCGTCGATGAAACCGGCCTCGGCTTCGAATACCAGTTCATCGTGCACCTGCAGGATCATCCGCGCCGGCGCTCCGCTGTCGCGCAGCCACTGGTCCACATCGACCATCGCGCGCTTGATGATGTCGGCGGCGGTGCCCTGCATCGGCGCGTTGATGGCAGCCCGTTCAGCGCCGGCACGCAGGCCCTGGTTGCGGGCATGGATGTCATTCAGGTACAGGCGGCGGCCGAACAGCGTTTCCACGTAGCCCTGGTCGCGGGCCTGCTGGCGCATCCGCTCCATGAAGTCACGCACGCCCGGGTAGCGGCTGAAGTACAGCGCCACGTAGTCCTGCGCCTGGCCACGGTCGATGCCCAGGTTGCGGGCCAGACCGAAGGCACTCATGCCGTACATCAGGCCGAAGTTGATCGCCTTGGCGGCACGGCGCTCGTTGCTGGTCACTTCTTCCAGCGTGCGCCCGAACACCTCGGCGGCAGTGGCGCGGTGGACGTCGGCGCCCTGTTCGAAGGCGCGTACCAGGCCCGGGTCCTCGGACATGTGGGCCATGATGCGCAGTTCGATCTGCGAGTAGTCGGCCGCCAGCAGCTGGCACCCTTCCGGGGCCACGAACGCCCGGCGGATGCGGCGCCCATCGTCGGTCCGGATCGGGATGTTCTGCAGGTTCGGGTCGGAGGAGGACAGCCGCCCGGTAGCCGCGCCGGACTGGTGGTAGCTGGTGTGCACGCGGCCGGTATCGGGGTTGACCATCTCCGGCAGCTTGTCGGTATAGGTGCTGCGCAGCTTGGCCAGGCCGCGATACTCGAGGATCACCTTGGGCAGCTCGTGCTGCTCGGCGATCGCCTCCAGGGCCTCTTCGTTGGTGCTGGGCTGGCCCTTGGGCGTCTTCACCACGGCCGGCAGCTTCAGCTCGTCGAACAGCACGGCCTGCAGCTGCTTGGGCGAATCCAGGTTGAAACTGCGGCCGGCCAGCTCGGTGGCCTTCTGCTGCGCGGCCAGCATGCGCGAGGACAGGTCCTGGCTCTGCCGGCGCAGCTCGTCGGTGTCGATCCGCACGCCGTTGGCTTCGATGCTGGCCAGCACCGGCACCAGCGGCATCTCGATATCGCGGTAGACGCTGTCCAGCGCCGGTTCGGCCAGCAGCTGAGGCCGTAGCGCATGGTGCAGGCGCAGGGTGATGTCGGCGTCTTCTGCGGCATAGCGGCCGGCTTCGTCGATGCCTACCTGCGAGAACGAAATCTGCTTGGCACCCTTGCCGGCCACGTCCTCGAACTTGATCGTGTTGTAGCCCAGGTAACGCAGTGCCAGCGAATCCATGTCGTGGCGGGTGGCGGTGGAATTGAGCACGAAGCTCTCAAGCATGGTGTCGTCGTGGTAGCCCTGCACGTCCACGCCATGGCGGCGCAGCACATGCAGGTCGTACTTGCCGTGCTGGCCCAGCTTTTTCTTGGCCGGGTCCTGCAGCATCGGCCGCAGTGCATCCACGACCTGCTGCAGCGGCAACTGCGGCGGCGCCCCGGGGTAATCGTGTCCCACCGGGATATAGGCGGCCTTGCCCGGCTCCACTGCCAGGCTGATGCCCACCAGGCGCGCGCGCATCGCGTCCAGCGCGTCGGTTTCGGTGTCGAAGCTGACCAGCTCGGCCTGCTGCACGCGTTCGACCCAGGCCTGCAGCTGCCCGGGGGTCAACACTGTTTCGTATTCACCGGGGGCCGACAGCGCCGGATCCAGTTCGGCGACGGCCGGCGCTTCGGCGCTGCCACGGGCGTAGCCGGCGGCGGTGCCGCGCAGGCTGGGGATGGCCTCGCTGGCAGCGGCGGGCGCCACCAGCGGCCCACCCAGTTCCTTCAGCGCCTGGGTGAAGCCGTACCGCAGGTACAGCTCGCCCAGGGTCGGCACATCGGGGTCGCGCAGGGCCAGCGTGGTCGGGCTGGCTTCCAGTGCCACGTCGGTGCGGATGGTCACCAGTTCGCGGTTCAGCGGCAGCCGCTCCAGCGCGGCGCGCAGGTTCTCGCCGATCTTGCCCTTCATGGTCGGCGCGGCGGCGATCACCCCATCCAGGTGCTGGTACTCGGCCAGCCACTTGGCAGCGGTCTTGGGCCCGCATTTCTCGACACCGGGCACGTTGTCCACGGTGTCGCCCATCAGCGCCAGCAGGTCGACGATCTGGTCGGCCCGCACGCCGAACTTGTCCATCACCGCAGCATCGGAGTCCATACGGCTGCCGGTCATGGTGTTGACCAGTTCGATACCCGGGCGCACCAGCTGGGCGAAGTCCTTGTCACCGGTGGAGATGGTGACCTTCAGGTCCTGGGCCACGCCCTGCAGGGCAAGGGTCCCGATCACATCGTCGGCTTCCACGCCGGGAATGCGCAGGATGCTGATGCCCAGTGCTTCAACGATGCGGCACATCGGCTCGACCTGGCTGCGCAGCTCGTCGGGCATCGGCGGGCGGTTGGCCTTGTACTGGTCGTACAGGTCGTCACGGAAGGTCTTGCCGGGGGCATCGACCACGAAGGCGACGTAGGCCGGGCGCTCCTTCAGCGTCGAGCGCAGCATGTTGACCACGCCGAACAGCGCGCCGGTGGGCTCGCCCTGTGCATTGGACAGGGGCGGCAGCGCGTGGAACGCGCGGTACAGGTAACTGGACCCGTCGATCAGGACTAATCTGCTCATGGGTTGATTCTACGCGCCTGTCCCTGCACCGCGGCGACACGGCGGCAACGCGGCGATGGGGCATAATCAAGGCTCTTTCCAGGCAAAGGCCATCGCCGATGAAAACCCTGATGCTGGCTTCCGTGCTCCTGCTTGCTGGCTGCGCCAGCATGGGCGGCGCCGGCGCTCCCCCGGTGGACGTCAAGGGCGCTGATGTTTCCAAGCGCACCATGGACAACGGCGACACCATCGAGGAATACCGCGTGTCCGGCCAGCTGCGCATGGTCAAGGTGACGCCCTCGCGCGGCGCCCCGTTCTACATGTACGACAAGAACGGCGATGGACGCATGGACAACGACAAGGACGGCGTGTCGCCGGTTTACTGGAAGCTGTACAGCTGGTGATGTGACGGGGCCGCCGGCAACGTCCATCCACGCGTGGCGTGGATCTACCCGCTCACCGGCAAGGGTCGGCACAATGCGTGGACAGGAATACCGCAATGCCAGTAGATCCACGCCATGCGTGGATGGGCCTTTCCGTGGCCCGGAAAAGATGACGCCGGCGCGCATCCTGCGGCCGGCGTCGGGTCCCCTCCCCGGGAACGCTTCTATTTCATTCAGCGGATGACCAGCACCGGCAGCGTGCTGCGCGCCAGCACTTCGGCGGTCTGGCTGCCCAGCAGCACGCGGGTCACGCCACGGCGGCCGTGCGATGTCATCACGATCAGGTCGCTGTTGCGCTCGCCAGCGGTCTCGATGATGCCGTCGGCGGCATAGCGGTCCAGCACATGCACCGGGTTGGCGGTGATGCCCTGCTCGGCCGCCTTGGCCAGCGCCGGCTGCAGCACCTTCTGCGCGCCTTCCTCGCGGTCGGCCTTGTATTCGGGGCTGTTCATGTAGCCCACGCTCCAGCCCATGGCGTCGTACATGCCGACCGCCCACGGTTCGGAAACGGTAACGATGTCGACCTCGGCGTTGAGGTCCTTGGCCAGTTCCAGGCCCTTGGCCAGGCCCTTGTCAGACAGCTCGGAGCCGTCGGTGGCGATCAGGATGCGGGTGTACATGGTGGGGCTCCGTGGCAAGCAGCCAATTGGGAACACCACCATTGCACACCCGTTGTGCAGACCGCGCCTTGAGCAGGATCAATCCGGCGGCGCGCAGCGATGCCTGCGCAGCGCGGCATGGTCGGCCGATGCGCCGATGCGTCGCCGGGCGTGGCCCGGCGCTACCCGGGGGCGGACGGCGCAGATGCATGGCCCGTGCACGCTCCGGCAGCGCCGGGCCATGCCCGGCGGGATCCTCAGGCTTCGACCGTCACCCGCCAACCGTTGTCCTGCTGCTGCCAGTCGAATTCCACCGGCAGGAACTTCTCGATCAACCGGGCATTGCTTGCCAGGTGGTCACTGATCACGTGCGTGGTGAACGATCCGCCGCCGGCCAGCGCCATCGGCAGCAGCAGCTGATCGGACAGGTATTCACCCACGAACCCGCCGCCGTCCAGGTACCTGCGCACCTGCCCGGCCAGGCGTGCCCCGACCTGCTCGGCCGAGACACCGCGCTCGCCATGGCCATCGAACACTTCCACGTGGTCGCCATGCCGCACGCGCACCAGCGCGACATTGCCGGGCCCGAGCGCCGGCCGTATCGCCTGCACATGGCGCGGATGCGCATCCACGCCCAGCGTCTCGGCCAGTACCTGCAGCTCGCGCAGGCCGATGCCGGTGGACAGGCCGGACATCAGCACCTGCGCCTCGATCGCCTGCAGCGGTGCGCGCGTCTCCAGCAGCGGCGGCTGCAGCGTCATGCACGGCTGCACCTGTACTTCCATCACACCGCCACCGGCCGGATGGAAACCATGCTGCAGCAGCTGCATGGACGCCTGCACGCCCATCCGGCCCAGCGCCGGCAGGTAGCTGTCGGCGATGAAATCCGCACACGGCGCCAACGGATTGTGCGTTCCACCGTCCAGCCGCAGGTTCGACGGCCCATCGGCCTGCCACAGCGCCGGCAGCAGTGTCTGCAGCACCAGGGTTGCCGAGCCGGCGCTGCCGGTTGCGAAGTGGTAGTCGCCCGCATGCACCGCGCCAGGTTCGAAGCGCAGCGACGTCGCCCCCAGCGCCGCACCCTGCGCGCGCGCATTGCCCACCCGTGCCGCGGCGTTCACTGCGGTCAGGTGTTGGCGCATCAGGCCGGGCTTGCGCCGGATCGCGCGGATGTTGTTCAGCGTGAAGCCGATGCCGGTGCACAGGCTCAAGGTAAGTGCCGACCGCAGCAGCTGTCCGCCGCCGTGCCCGCCATCAAGTTCAATCATGTCCATTGCAGTATTCCTCCGTACCCGCGGTTTCGGCCGCAGGCCCTGCCGCCGCGCGCGACGCAGTGTACGCCGCGCGCGGACTGCCTCATCCCTTCACGCACACCACCTGGCGCAGCGTGTGCACGATCTCGACCAGATCGCGCTGGGCCTCCATCACCGCCTCGATCGGCTTGTAGGCCGCCGGCGATTCATCCACCACGTCCGCATCCTTGCGGCATTCCACGTGCGCGGTGGCCTTGGCGTGGTCATCCACGGTGATCAGCTTGCGCGCCTGGGTACGGCTCATCACGCGACCGGCACCGTGGCTGCAGCTCTGGAAGCTGTCCTCGTTGCCCAGGCCGCGCACGATGAAGCTCTTGGCGCCCATGCTGCCGGGAATGATGCCCAGCTCACCCTTGCGCGCGCTCACCGCGCCCTTGCGGGTCAGCAGGACATCCTTGCCGAAGTGGTGCTCACGGCTCACGTAGTTGTGGTGGCAGTTGACCGCCTCGGCCTGCGCCTCGAACGGCTTGCTGATCACCGTGCGCACCGCGGCCACCACATTGCGCATCATCACTTCGCGGTTCATGCGTGCAAAGCGCTGCGCCCAGTCCACCGCGAACACGTAGTCGCCGTAATGCGCGCTGCCCTCGGGCAGGTAGGCCAGGTCCTGGTCGGGCAGATTGATCATCCAGCGACGCATTTCCTGCTTGGCCAGCTCGATGAAGTAGCTGCCGATGGCATTGCCGACACCACGCGAACCGGAGTGCAGCATGAACCACACGCGCTGGTCCTGGTCCAGGCACACTTCCACGAAGTGGTTGCCGGTGCCCAGCGTTCCCAGGTGCTTGAGGTTGTTGGTGTTCTTCAGTCGCGGGTGGCGCTCGCAGATCAGCGCGAAGTCATCGACCAGCTGCGCCCACCCCTCCACGGCCAGTTCCGGCGGGGTGTCCCAGCTGCCCTTGTCGCGGCCACCGCGGTTCACGCTGCGACCATGCGGTACCGCCCGCTCGATCGCGCTGCGCACGCCGGACAGGTTGTCCGGCAGGTCGCTGGCCACCAGGGTGGTACGCACGGCCATCATGCCGCAGCCGATATCCACGCCCACCGCGGCAGGAATGATGGCACCGACAGTCGGCACCACCGAACCCACGGTGGCACCCTTGCCCAGGTGCACGTCGGGCATCACGGCGATCCACTTGTGGATGAACGGCAGCTTGGCAATGTTCTGCAGCTGCTCGCGCGCCTGGTCTTCCAGCGGCACGCCACGGGTCCAGAGCTTGATCGGCGCAGCGCCCGGCTGCTGGATGACGTCGTGATTGATGGGGGTGGTCATGGTGATGTTTCCTTTCATCCAAAGCAAAAACAAAAAAGGTGCGGTGACAAGAGTGGCGGAACGTTCCGCTGCCCGCCTTGCAGCGGCGCAGCGGTCGGGATTTGAACCCGACCCCGGAGGGCTTCGATGTAGTTCCGCCTGCATTCCCCGCGCAACGAAAGCGAAGGTGCCGGAGGCGCGACGAAGGTGGAGGAACATCCTGCTCTACCACTGAGCTACCGCCGCGTTGCCGCGACGGGCGGGAGTCGAACCCGCGACCTGGAGCTTAAGAGGCTGTAGTTCCTCCGGCATTCGCGCTGCCGGCGTTGAAACGTTGGCACCGTTGCCGATGCCGTTTGAACAGGTGCGGTGACAAGGGAAGTGGAACGTCTGCTTCCCCGCGACAGGCAGGAAACGCGGGACTCGAACCCGACCCCGAAGGGACAACCAATGTAGTTCCACCAGCATTCACCGCGAAAACGAATTCCTGGTCCCTGCCCGGCTGGCCCCATTGCCAGCCGGGCGGTCCCTGGCGGCATCCGTGCCGCCTTACAACGTCATGTCCTGGATACGCTCGACCCAGCTGCTGCCGTCCTCATCTGCGGTCACGTACTGCGCCAGCAGGTCGAACACCGCATCGCTGAAGCCACCAATGTGCAGCACGTCGCCACGCTGCACGGTCTGGCTGCTGGCCACCGGCTGCAGGTCGATGCACACCAGCCGTGCCTTGGGGCAACGACGCTTCAGTGCATCCCACTGCTGCATGGTGGCGGTCTGGCCGCCGTGGCGGGTGTCACGCCAGCTCTCGTTGTCGGACACCATCACCAGCAGGTCCACCTGCTCACGGCGCTGGTTGAGGTACTGCAGCGGCGCGCTGACCGACGTACCGCCGCCGTTGATCGCCAGCTGGCGGGCCAACGTCATCACGCTGTCGCGCGGGTTCAACCGCACGTGCCGCACCTCGGTATCAAACGGCAGTACCGTGGCCTGCGGTTGCCCGCGCAGCACGCAGGCTGCCACCAGCGCCGCCACATCCACGCAGCGCACCGACGTGCTGGCGCCCTTGCGGTAGCCGGTTACCGGCGACTGCATGGAACCGGAGACGTCCACCGCCACCACCACCCGGCCCGGCAACGCCGGGGCCGATGCCGTCGCGATTTCCATCGCGTCCTGCAATGCATCCAGGATCGGCGGCGGCAGACCGTTGCCTGCGTGGTAAGCCATCAGCAGCTGGTACGGCAGTACGCGGGAACGACGCACCTGCTGCGGATCACGCAGGCGCTCTGCGATCACCTGCACCATCGCCGGATCGTCGAACACACCGTGGCGGGCGAACGTGTTGAGGTTCATCCGCATCGACTGCCACGATGCATTGCGGGCCAGTGCCGACCACTGCGCCGCATCCAGCGGCAGCGTGCTGTAGTACTGGAACGGCAGGTCCGGCGGCAGCCCGCGCGGATCACGCTTGAACGCTTCGTAGGCCTGCACCAGCGCCGGCAGCTGCGTCTGCTCGTAGGCACGACCGATGATCCAGGCATACAGCGCCTTGCGCTCGGCATTGGCCGGCTTCGGGTGCACCATGCGGATCAGATCAGCCAGTGACGGCTGCTGACCGATCGCCGCCCGCACCAGCGTTTCCGCCGACGCCTGCTGGATCCACTCGCGCACCCGCCGCTTCGGCAACGAGCCCAGGGAGCGGCGACCGACCTGGCCGCTGCGCATGATCTGCACGAAAGTGCGCAGCTGACGGCCGTTGTCGATCACCCGCGGGAAGGCCGCAGCGAACGCTTCCGGATCGCGCAGGCTGAGCACCGCCAGCAGCAATGCCGGCATGTCCTTCATGTGCGCAACCTGGCGGGCATACAGCGCGGTGCGGGCGATGAAGCGCGGCTCGACCTGTGCGGTCAGCGCCAGCACCTGCTGCAGCTGCGCCTGGGCGTCGCTGTAGAAGGTGTTGTTCAGGCAGCCGGTGGCGGCATACAGCGCCAGTGCGGCACGCGGATCGCGGCGGTAGGCCAGGCCACCGGCTTCATTGACGGTGTCTGCCTGCGGCGGCTGCGGCGTGCGCATCCAGGAGAAGAGCGAAAGGTTGGCCATCGTGGTGTCCTCGGCGGGAACTGCCCGCGTCGTGTCTTGCTGGATATAGAGCAATGGCCGTGCCAACTTTTCGGCTCACAACATATCCATTTGATTTTCATGGAATTTCATCCATATCCATGGATCTGGCGCGACACGTGCCAGCGGGAATGTATATATTGCCAGCGCGCTTTTTATAGGAATGGATATGGCAAGGCGGCAGGTGGTATTCGGCATGCTGGGCACCCAGCTCGACGCGGGCGAGGGCCCGGGCCGCTGGCAGAAGTGGCGCCCCACCGTTTCGCTGGGCATGCATGAGGATTTCCTGCCCGATCGCATCGAACTGCTGCTGGACGAGCGCCGCTACAGCAAGCTGGCGCGCGTGGTCTGCGAGGACCTGGCACAGGCCGCGCCGGAGATCACCGTGCAGCGGCACGACACCTACCTGGCCGATCCGTGGGATTTCGAGGGCGTCTACGCGACCCTGCACGACTTCCTGGCCGGCTATCGGTTCCAGCCGGAGGAGGAGGACTACTACGTCCACATCACCACCGGCACCCATGTCGCGCAGATCTGCTGGTTCCTGCTCACCGAAAGCCGGCATTTCCCCGGACGCCTGCTGCAGACCTCGCCGCCCCACAAGCAGCAGGGCGCGGCCGGCACCTACGCGATCATCGACCTGGATCTATCGCGCTACGACCACATCGCCCAGCGCTTCGCCCAACAGCAACTGCAGGATCGCGACCTGCTGAAGGGCGGCATCGCCACCCGCAATGGTGCCTTCAACCGCATGATCGAGCAGATCGAAACGGTGGCCACCCGTTCGCGTGCGCCGATGCTGCTGATGGGACCGACCGGTGCCGGCAAGAGCCAGCTGGCCAAGCGCGTCTTCGAACTGAAGAAGCTCAAGCACCAGCTTCCGGGCCGTTTTGTCGAAGTGAACTGCGCCACGTTGCGCGGCGACGGCGCGATGAGCACGCTGTTCGGTCACACCAAAGGCGCCTACACCGGCGCCTCCAGCGACCGTGCCGGCCTGCTGCGCTCGGCGCACCAGGGGCTGCTGTTCCTGGATGAAATCGGCGAGCTGGGCCAGGACGAGCAGGCCATGCTGCTGCGCGCGCTGGAGGAGAAGCGCTTCCTGCCGGTGGGCAGCGACCGCGAAGTGGAGAGCGATTTCCAGCTGATCGCCGGCACCAACCGCGACCTGCAGCAGTCGGTGCTGGACGGGCGCTTCCGCGAAGACCTGCTGGCACGCCTGAACCTGTGGACCTATCACCTGCCCGGCCTTGCGCAGCGCCTGGAGGACATCGAACCGAACATCGAGTTCGAGCTCGAGCGCTGGTCGCAGGAACAGCATGCGCGCGTGCGGTTCAACGTCGAGGCGCGCACGCGCTACCTCGCCTTCGCCACCAGTGCGGACGCTGCGTGGCGGGGCAACTTCCGCGATCTCGGCGCGTCGATCATGCGCCTGGCCACACTGGCCAGCGCTGGGCGTATCCAGATAGAAGGCGTGGAAGAAGAGATCGCTCGCCTGCGCGCGCAGTGGCGCGGCACGCAGGCGCCCTCGCCGCTGGATGCCCTGCTGGGCGAAGGGGTGGATGCGCTGGACCGATTCGACCGCGTGCAGCTGGAGGAGGTGGCGCGGGTATGCGCGCGCTCGAAATCACTGTCGGCCGCCGGCCGCGAGCTGTTCGCGGTGTCGCGCACGCAGCGCGCCAGCACCAACGACGCCGACCGCCTGCGCAAGTACCTGGCCCGGTTCGGGCTGGACTGGGAGCAGGTGCGCCGCCCGGGGTAGGCGCACTTGTTCCCGTACCCGGCCCGGCGCATGCTGCCAGCGCGGCGCCCCGCCGCTGACCGGAGAGCCGTCATGCAGGACCGTCCCCGCTCGACCTCCAGGACCGGGCTGATCGTGCTGCTGATCTGCGCGGCCGCGTTCGTGCTGTTCGCTGGCGGCTACCAGTTCGGCAGATCGCTGGCCAAGGCCGACAACGCTCAGCAGGCCGCAACCGCCCAGCCCGCACGCTGACCGCACTCCGGTAGTGCCGGCCGCTGGCCGGCAGCCGCAGCTTCAGGCGATCTGCACCACGCGCGCGTTCTGGCACAGCGGGTAGCTGGCCACAAATTCGGCGATGGCCTCGCGCATCGCTTCAAACGACTGCCCGTACATGTACAACGCGGTTTCGCTCGGGCCCTGCCACCAGCTGCAGATTTCACCCAGGCCCTCGATGCGTTCGGACAGCTGCTCGAACACATGGTTCGAATCGCACTGCTCGTACACCTCGTCGGGCAGGTTCAGGCCATCCAGGTAGATGCCCAGGCCCTCGGTCACGCCGAAGCCACGATCGGCCTCACCCGCGCCCTGCACTTTCGAGCCCTTGGGCGCGCCCAGCTGTTCCAGCAGATCGATCAGCTTCGGCACGCCGGCCACATCGTTCAACGCCACCTCGATATCGCCGTACTCGACCTCGCCCTCATCGGAAATCGCAGTGCCGCCGCCGCAGATCTCACCAATCTCGGCTGCCTGCAGAAGTGCATCCAGCGGATCCTCGAACAGCTCGTGGCGATGCGCCGGCTGCAGCCTGGCATTCAAGGTGACGGTGACATGCAGCGTGGGTTCGGTCATGGCGAAGTTCCTGGCAGGTGAGGTGCCCATTGTAGAGCCGAAGGCAGCGGCAGAAGCCGCTGCCAACGTCGCTTGCGACGGCCCGAAGGGTGCCGGTCAGGACGACCGGCATAGCCGTGCTCGGCGGCTCTTTGCAGGAGAACCAACCGAACATGGCCCGGCTCGACAGCACCCACGTTCAGCGCAGGAACGGGGCCACCTTTCGCTTCAACAGTTCCACCAGCACCGGGTCCATGTAGTCGTAGTCATCCGGGATATCCAGGCAGATCACCCGCTTGCCGTTCAACCATGCCTTGTAGCGGCTGGACAGGCGGTTGCGGTGCGCCCGCTCCATCACGAACACCAGATCGGCCCACTGCAGCAGCTCGGGGCTGAGCACTTCGTCGGCGTCGGCCAACAAGCCGGCAGATGCGGTCTCGATGCCCGGCCAATCGGCGAACACCTGCTCGGCCGTGGGGCTGCGCAGGCGGTTCTGGCTGCAGAGGAAGAGCACGTTGCGGGTCATGGTCCGCAGCGTATCGGGGTCGGACCCCTTTTCCAACGGAGGTCGCGATTGCTGTAGCAACTGTCTTGTCATGCGGAGGCCATCTGGGCCTCCGCATCCCTTTTGCGGGCGTTGAGGATCACCAGCATCTTGCGCATCACCGCGACCAGAGCCACCTTGCC
>NZ_JBRRDR010000030.1:0-57174 GCF_056759755.1 Stenotrophomonas sp. STEN046 | reverse complement strand
TGTTGGTGTGGGGGGGGGGGGGGGGGGTTGGGGCGGGTGCTGGGGGGGGGTTTTTTGTTGTTGTGGGTCGGCCGGGGGTGGGGGGGCGGGGGGGGGCGCGCGCCGCTACCCTCCGGCAGCCGGCCCGCCGGGAGGCGGGCCGGTGTATTGCCTTACTTCTTGACCGGGTTGCCTTCGGCATCGATCACCGTCACCTCGCCCAGATTCAGCGCACGCACCGCCGCTTCGGTCTGCTTGAGGTCACCCACCACCACCCAGGTCAGCGCCTGCGGCTTGATCTCGGCGGCCGCCTGCTGCACCTGGGCCGGGGTCATCGCCTCGATTTCAGCCTTGCGGCGCAGCACGTAATCGTCCGGTCGCTTGAACTGCACGATGTTGCCGATGGTCGAAGCCACCGCCGCCGCGGTCTCGTAGGCACCGGGCAGGCTGAGGGTCTGGATGTTGCGGATGCGTGCCACTTCAGCGTCGGTGGCCGGCGTGCTGCCATTGGCGAACTCGGCAATCTCCTTGCGCATTTCCGCCATCGCCGGGCCGGTCTTGTCGATCTGCACCGGCGCCATCGCCATCCACGGGCGCTGGCCCACGGTGTTGCTGGCGCTGGTGCGGGCACCGTAGGACCAGTGCTTGTCCTCGCGCAGGTTCATGTTCAGCCGCGAAGTGAAGTCGCCACCAATCACGCCGTTGGCGATGTCGAAGCGGGTCGAGCTGGCGTCGCTGGACGGCGGCACCACCTGGCCGGCGAACAGGTTGGCCTGCACCGCGCCCGGCTGGTCGATCAGGAACACGCGCGGGCTCTTCGGCAGCGCCACCGCAGTGGTCGCCTTGACCGCCGGCGCGTCACCGCTGGCCTTCCAGTCGCCCAGCTGCTTGTCCAGCAGCGGCACGATCTCGGCCAGGGTGGTATCGCCCACCACGATCAGGGTGCCGTCCTGCGGACGCAGCCAGTCGCGATGGAAGTCGACCAGGTCCTCGCGGCCCAGGCTGGTGATCGCCGCTTCATCACCACTACCGGTGAACGGGATCGCATACGGGTGGCCCTTGCCATACAGCAGCGGCGGCAGCACGCGCATCGCCACCGCATTCGGGTTGACCTTTTCCTGCTGGATGCCGGCGATCCAGGTTGCCTTCACGCGGTCGATCTCGCTCTGTTCAAAGCGCGGCTCGCGCAGCAGGCTGGCGTACAGCGCCAGCGACGGTGCCAGGTTTTCCTTCAGCGCGGACAGCTCCACTTCCACCGAATCCAGCCCCGCCGACGCATCCAGGTTCGCACCCAGCGCATCGGCGGCATCGGCGAAGGCCAGCGAACCCAGCTTGCCGGCACCTTCGGTCATCAGGTTCATGGTGAAGTTGGCCGTGCCCGGCTTGCGGCCCTGGTCGGCGGTGAAGCCACCCGGGAACTGGTAGCTGAACTGCACCACCGGAATCTCATGGCGCTCGGCCAGCACCACCTGGGTGCCGTTCTTCAGCGTGGCCCGCTGCAGCGCCGGGAACTTCAGCTGCGGGAACTCACGGGTCTGCGGCACGCCGGCCTTGCGGTCGACCTGCTCGGGCAGGGTGCTGTAGCGGCTGTCCACGGCAGGCACGTTGAACGGCTTCGGTGCCTGCGAGGGATCTTCCTTCAGCGCCACGCGCTCACCCGGCTCGACCACCAGGGTGTGGCTGCCCTTGTCCAGCCACTGCGCGCCCACCCGGCGCAGATCGGCGGCGGTGGCTTTGTCGATGTTGGCCAGCGAGGTACGGAAGCAACCCGGGTCACCGGTGTAGACCGTGCATTCGGCAAGCGCGTCGGCCTTGCCCCCGAAACCACCGATGCGCTCGATGCCACGGATGAAGCCGGCACGGAAGCCGGTCTTGGCACGCGCCAGTTCATCGGCGGTCGGGCCATCCTTCAGCAGGCGCTCGATTTCCTCATCGATGATCTTCTCCACCTTGGCCGGGTCCTGGCCCTGCTTCACCGTGGCCATCACCATGAAGTTGGAGCCCAGCTGCGAGGCATAGGCACCGGCGCTGATGTTGTCCACCAGCTTGTCCTGGTGCTGCAGGCGCTGGCTCAGGCGCGAGGACTTCGCGCCGCCCAGCACCTGGCCCAGCAGCTGCAGCTGGTCGATGTCGGTGGTGCCAACCTGGGCCACGTTCCAGGCGCGGTAGATGCGGGCCTGCGGCACCTTGTCGGTCATCACTTCGCGGCTGTCGGCCGCCCGCTTGGCCACGTCCACCTTGGGCTGCGCCATGCTGGGGCCGGCCGGGATGCTGCCGAAGTACTTGGCTGCCTTTTCCTTTGCCGTGGCCAGGTCGATGTCGCCCGCCAGCACCAGCACCGCATTGTTCGGGCCGTACCAGGTGCGGAACCAGGTCTTGACGTCATCCAGCGAGGCCGCGTTGAGATCGTTCATCGAGCCGATGACGCTGTGGTGGTACGGGTGGCCTACCGGATACAGCGCGCGGTTCAACTGCTCCCACACCTGGCCATAGGGCTGGTTCTCGCCCTGGCGCTTTTCGTTCTGCACCACGCCGCGCTGTTCGTCCAGCGCTGCCTGGTCGATCGCGCCCACCAGGTGGCCCATGCGATCCGATTCCATCCACAGCGCCATGTCCAGCGCGGTGGTCGGCACATTCTCGAAGTAGTTGGTGCGGTCGGTATTGGTGGTGCCGTTCTGGCCGGTCGCACCCACCTGCTTGAAGGGCTCGAAGTATTCGCCGTCGTGGTTCTCGCTGCTCTGGAACATCAGGTGTTCAAACAGATGGGCAAAGCCGGTGCGGCCAGCGGGTTCGTCCTTGCTGCCGACGTGGTACCAGATGTTGACCGCCACGATCGGCGCCTTGCGGTCGGTGTGCACCACCACGCGCAGGCCGTTGGGCAGGGTGAACTGCTCGAAGGGGATATCGACCTTGCTGGCTGCCGCCGGCTTGGCCGCCAGCGCATGGGTCGGCGCAAGCGTGCCGAGGGCGGTACTGAGGGCGACGGCGAGCAGCGCAGCGCGCGGGCGCAGGGCAAGAGACATATCCGGATCCTTGGTCACGTAGATGAAGGCCGATCCTAGCGTGCGGCTGCGGCCTCGGGTATCGGCCACCAGTCACTGGGGGTGATTGCGCACAGGGCCCTCCACGGCCTGCCCACCTCGGTCACGTACACCGCCAATCCGCGTCCGGACAGTGTCCGCGGTCCATCGAATGGACAGGTGTCCGCCCTGCGGACACTTCGACACCTCCAAAAAACCCTTTCAAATCAACGATTAAAAGTTGGCACGGGGATTGCTTTGTACTTCCTGCGCCAGGAAGGGCTTCAGACGAAATATGACTGGAGACTGAACACAAGCAGGAAATTGAAAATTCTCCTTGCATGCCCAGATTCGGTGTACTACCTTACTACCACACCACCGCTCACCAACACTAAACAGGCCCCGTCATGAACGCCAAGACCATTGCCATCGCCATCGCCCTGATCGCCGGCACCGCGGTTGTTTCGTCGGTGCAGGCCTCCGAATCCATCAAGACCCTGTCCTCGGTGCAGGTCCGCCCGGCCGCCGACCAGCTGGCCCAGCAGGCCTGGGAACAGGCCAGCGGCATCCCGACCCTGGCCACGGTTGAAGTGCGCCCCGGCGCCGAGCTGCTGGTCGAACGCACTGGCCTGGCCGCTGCCCCGGTCGCTGCCGCGCTGCCCATCACCACCCTGGCATCGGTGGAAGTGCGTCCCAGCCTGGAACAGCGCGTCGCACTGGCCGCCGAACTGGAAGCACAGCGTTATGCCGCCACCCTGGCCGCCGCCGCCACCAGCGTGGCCAACCAGGTGATCGTCAACCTGCCGGCCCTGCAGGTCCGTCCGAGTTCGGCCCAGCTGCAGGCCTTCGCCGCCGAAACCGCCCAGGTCCTGCTGCGCCCGTAAGCGACGTTCGCCCTGCCTTGCGCAGGGCGCGCGTCGTAAAGGCGGCAGCCGTCGCAGGTACACTGCGCCGATGAATGCCGCGCCCCAGTTCCACGTGATCCTGTTCCAACCGGAAATCCCGCCCAACACGGGCAATGTGATCCGGCTCTGTGCCAACACCGGCGCGCAGCTGCACCTGGTCGAGCCGCTTGGCTTCGCACTGGAAGACAAGCAGCTCAAGCGCGCCGGCCTGGACTACCACGAGTACTCACGCCTGCAGGTGCATCCGGACCTGGACACGGCGCTCGCGCGTATCGCACCACAACGATTGTTTGCCCTGAGTACGCGTGCCAGCGTCCGCTATGACAGCGTGGCGTTCGAAGATGGCGATGCGTTCCTGTTCGGCCCGGAAAGCCGCGGCCTGCCGCAGGACGTGCTCGATGCGCTGCCCGATGGGCACCGCCTGCGCCTGCCGATGCGGCCGGACAACCGCAGCCTCAATCTTTCCAACACGGTTGCCGTGGTGATGTACGAGGCGTGGCGCCAGCACGGGTTTGCCGGCGGCCAGTAGATCCACGCCATGCGTGGATGATCGTCTGGCAGATGTCGACCCTGGTCGACACGGGAGCGCCAGCCAAGGGTGACGACTACCGCCATCCCGGTAGATCCACGCCATGCGTGGATGCTTTCGCGCGCATCCTCGAAGCCGGTCAGTCCACCGCCTCCAGCAGCTGCGCGCGCCCCTGCGAGAACGACCAGTCCTCCTCGCCCGTGGTTCCAATGACGATCATCACGTCCTCCGCGCGTATGCCGGGACTGGCCGCCAATCGCTGCACCAGCCGTGCGTAGAACGCCTGCTTGCGCGCCGCACTGCGGACACGCCCGGCGGTGAGGTGGATCAGCACGAACCCATCGCTGCGCGGTCCACCCGCGTAATCCGGGTCGAATACCAGTTCGCCTGGATCGCATTGATGGAACACCTGGAAGCAATCACGCGGCGGAACATCGAATGCCTCTTCCAGGGACTGCTGCAGGCTGCGCGAGAACGCGGCCAGCCAATCACGGGAACGGCCCTTGTGCAGGCTGATGCGTGCGTACGGCATGGAGATGCTCCTCAGGGGGAAGGTTCGAGCGCGGCGAGCGCGGTCGCGGCCGAGAACGCCGCCGGCCAGCCCACATAGAACGCGAGGTGGGTGATGACCTCGGCCAGAGCGCCGCGGTCGAGACCATTGCCGACGGCACGCCGCAGATGCCCCGGCAGCTGTTCGGGGCGGTACAGCGCCACCAGTGCGGCGACGGTCACCAGGCTCCGTTCGCGCGGGGACAGGCCCGGTCGTTGCCAGACATCGGCAAACAGCACCTGTTCGGTCAGATCGACCAGCTTGGGAACCACATCGGACAGGGTCCGGAGCGTAGTGGATGTGTCTTGCATGGGGCCGGCCGATGAGAAAGAACGGCCACCCTAGCAGTCACTATCGTTCCAATAAATTGGAATAATATTGAGTGTCGATCCCCTATATGTGGACATTCGCAGCATGTCTCGTTTACATCTGGATCTGGACGTCCTGCGCAGCTTCGTGACCGGCGTGGAGCTGGGCAGCTTCGCTCTGGCCGCACAGCAGTTGCATCTCTCCACTTCGGCCATCAGCGCCCAGCTCAAGCGATTGCAGGCGCAGATCGGCACGCCACTGCTGGAGAAGACCGGCCGCGGCCTGACACCCACCGCGCAGGGAGAAGCCCTGCTCAGCTATGCGCGTCGACTGCTGGACTTGAACGACGAAGCCATCCACGCGGTGCGCGGCGCGCCGCTGCAGGGCGCCATCCGGGTCGGACTCGCCGAGGATTTCGGTGCATCGTTGCTGCCGGGCATCCTGTCGCGCTTTGCTCAGGCGCACCCACAACTGCGCATCGATGCGCGGGTCTGTCGCACGGCAACCTTGATGGAGGCATTGGCCCGCGACATGCTGGATCTGGCATTGGTCTGGGACGATGACCATGGCTGGCCCTATTCCCAACACCTGTGCCGCCTGCCGCTGCACTGGATCGGCAGCGCCGAACCGGCCCCCGCTGGCGGAGCGGTGTCCCTGGCCACGCTTGAAGCCCCGTGCCTGATGCGCCAACGCGCCTGCGACGCCCTCGACCATGCCGGTCTTGCCTGGCGGGAAAGCTTCTCGAGCAGCAGCCTGGCAGCGGTCTGGGCAGCGGTGGCTGCCGGGCTTGGGGTTACCGTGCGAACCACTGCCGGAGTGCCGGACCACCTGCGGATCCGCCAGGATCTGCCGGCATTGCCGGCGATCAATCTGCTGCTGTGCTGGAACCAGGCACACCCCGACACCGCCGTGCAGCAGCTCGCAGCCATCATCGAAAACGCCGTGCAGACGTCGCTGCCAGGGATGGCTCGAACCGCCTGACCACAGGTAGATCTACGCGCCCTGTGCTCGTGGATCCACGCCACCCGTCGATGATCGCCTGGTAGGCGCCAACCTTGGTCGGCACGGGAGCGCCAACCAAGGTTGGCGCCTACCGCCATGCCGGCAGGTCCACGCCATGCGTGGATAGCTGTCAGAACGCGCTGATGCCTGTCAGCTCACGGCCGATCACCAGCTGGTGCACGGTCTCGGTGCCTTCATAGGTGATCACCGATTCCAGGTTCAGCGCATGCCGGATCGCCACGTGCTCGGTGGTGATGCCGGCGCCGCCCAGCAGATCGCGGCACTCGCGGGCGATATCGATCGCCATGCGGCAGTTGTTCCACTTGGCCAGGCTGACCTGCTGCGGCTGCAGCTGGCCGGCTTCCTTCAGGCGCCCCAGCTGCAACGCCAGCAGCTGCGCCATGGTGATGCGGCGGGCCATCTCGGCCAGCTTGATCTGCGCGCTCTGGGTCGCGGCCAGCGGGCGGCCGAACAACACGCGCTCCTTGGCGTAGCCCAGCGCTTCGTCCAGGCAGGCAATGGCCGAGCCGATCGGGCCCCAGCTGATGCCGAAACGGGCCTGGGTCAGGCATCCCAGCGGCCCCTTCAGGCCCTTCACGTTGGGCAGGCGATGGCTGTCGGGCACGCGCACGTCATCGAAGAACAGCGCGCCGGTCAGCGACGCGCGCAGGCTCATCTTGTGCTTGATCTCCTGCGTGGTGAACCCCGGCATGCCCTTTTCCAGCACGAAGCCCTGGATGCCGTCCTCGGTCTGTGCCCAGACGATGGCCAGGTCGGCCACCGGGCCGCTGGTGATCCACATCTTGCTGCCGTTGATGCGCCAGTCGTCGCCGTCGCGCACCGCACGGGTCTTCATGCTGGCCGGGTCGGAGCCACCGTGTGCTTCGGTCAGGCCGAAACAACCGATCAGCTCACCGCGCGCCATCGCCGGCAGCCATTGCCGGCGCTGTTCCTCGCTGCCGTAGGCGTAGATCGGGTACATGCACAGCGAACTCTGCACCGACACGAAGCTGCGCAGGCCCGAATCGCCGCGTTCCAGCTCCTGGCAGATCAGCCCGTAGCTGACCGCGCCGAGGTCGCCACCGCCGTATTCGCCGGGCAGCGTGGCACCGAGCAGGCCCAGCGCGGCAATCTCCGGCACCAGCTCCTCGGGAAACCGCGCCTGGTCGAAGGCATCGCCGATGATCGGCAGCACGCGCTCGTTGGTGAAGCGGGCCACGCTTTCCTGCACCGCGCGCTCTTCCTCGCTGAGCAGGGAACGGACATCGAACAGGTCGTACGGATCCAGAGCCATGGCACTCACATGCAGTTGGGACTGCGCCATTGTCGGTCATCCCGATGGGTTGGTGTGCCGGTGGAAGCCGACCCTGGTCGGCGCGGATGTCTAGGCGAGCGCCAACCAGGGTTGGCAGCTCCCCGACCACGCGCATTACGCTGCACTGCAGCAATCATCGCGTGAACATCGGCGATCTAGCTCGATCACGCGCGGCCCGGTACCCTGACAACATTCAAACAACCGTTTCGCCGTGGCCGCACGCGCGATTCCCAGGCAACCGCCGGTGGCCCCGATGCCGGCACTACCCACGAGTCATGCAATCGATGAGTGCTGAAGCCAACGCCCTGCCCCCGCGTGAAGTAATGGAATTCGATGTGGTGATTGTCGGTGCCGGTCCGGCCGGCCTGGCCACCGCGATCCGCCTGCGCCAGCGTGCGATCGAAGCCGGTCGCGAACTGTCGGTGTGCGTGCTGGAAAAGGGCTCCGAACCCGGCGCGCACGTGCTGTCCGGTGCGGTGATGGACCCGCGCGCGCTGACCGAGCTGTTCCCGGACTGGGCCGAGCGCGGCGCACCGCTGAAGCAGAAGGTCACCCGCGACGAATTCCTGTTCCTCAGCGAGACCGGTGCGCGCGCCACGCCGCACGCCCTGCTGCCGGAGTGCTTCCACAACGAAGGCAACTACATCATCAGCCTGGGTGAGGTCACCCGCTGGCTGGCGCAGCAGGCCGAAGCGCTGGAAGTGGCGATCTTCCCCGGCTTCGCCGCCGCCGAAGTGCTGTATGGCGACGAAGGCGCGGTGATCGGCGTAGCCACCGGCGACATGGGTATCGAGAAGGACGGCACGCGCGGCCCCGCGTTTGAACGCGGCATGGCCCTGCAGGCGAAGTACACCGTGTTCGCCGAAGGCGCGCGCGGGCATCTCGGCCGCCAGCTGATCAGCCGTTTCAAGCTGGATGAGGGCAAGGACCCGCAGGCCTACGGCATCGGCATCAAGGAACTGTGGCAGATCGATCCGGCCAAGCATGAGCCGGGCCTGGTCGTGCACGCCGCCGGCTGGCCGCTGGACAGCGACACCTACGGCGGCGCGTTCCTCTACCACGCCGACGGCGGCAAGGTCGCCATCGGCTACGTGGTCGGCCTGGACTACAGGAACCCGTGGCTGAGCCCGTTCGAAGAGTTCCAGCGCTTCAAGACCCACCCGTCCATCCGCAAGCATCTGGAAGGCGGCACCCGCATCGGCTACGGCGCGCGCGCGATCACCGCCGGCGGCCTGATGTCGCTGCCGAAGACGGTGTTCCCCGGTGGCGCGCTGGTCGGCTGCGAGGCCGGCTACCTCAACGTCAGCCGCATCAAGGGCAGCCATGCCGCGATCAAGACCGGCATGCTGTGCGCCGATGCCGCCTTCGACGCGCTGGCCGCCGATCGCCAGCACGACGAACTGAGCGCCTACCCTCAGGCCTTCGAAGCCAGCTGGCTGCACGACGAACTCAAGCTGTCGAAGAACTTCAAGCAGTGGTTCAAGAAGGGCCAGACCGTGGCCACGCTGATGACCGGCATCGAGCAGTGGCTGCTGCCGAAGCTGGGCGTGCGCAACCCGCCGTGGACCCTGCGCCACAGCATTCCCGACCATGCCTGCCTGGAACCGGCGTCGCAGCACACCCGCATCGCCTACCCCAAGCCCGATGGCGTGCTGACCTTCGATCGCCTCAGCTCGGTGTTCCTCAGCAGCACCAACCACGCCGAAGACCAGCCCAGCCACCTGACGCTGAAGGATGCGAGCATCCCGGTGAAGGTGAACCTGGCCGAGTACGCCGGCCCGGAAGCGCGTTACTGCCCGGCAGGCGTGTACGAGTTTGTCGGCGACGGCAACGACGCGCGCCTGCAGATCAATGCGCAGAACTGCGTGCACTGCAAGACCTGCGACATCAAGGACCCCACCCAGAACATCGTCTGGGTGACACCGCAGGGCGGTGGCGGCCCGAACTACTCGGGCATGTGACCCGGCAGGGGCTGCGACCGCGCGTCGCAGCCCTGCTGCCCGCCCCGCCCGCTATCCTGCCGCGCATGCGTGCCCTTCTTCTGCTTCCTGCCGTTGCCCTGCTGCTGGCGACCAGTGCGTGCCAGCGCACGCCGGCGGTACCCGCCACGCCCGAGCAGTTGCGCGAACAGGCGATGCAGCGCGCGTTCGAGCTGTGCGCCGGCTGCCATACGGTGAAGGCCGGTGGCATCCATCGATTTGGCCCCAATCTGCACGGGGTGATCGGACGTCGCGCTGGCAGCCTGCCCGATTATGGGTATTCGCAAGGCATGTGCCGCGCCGATATCGTGTGGACCGCACAGACCCTGGATACCTTCCTGCAGTCGCCGACCCATCTGGTGCCCGGCACGCGCATGTACAACGCGTTCCCCAGCGCCGAACGACGCGCGCTGGTGATCGCTTACCTGCAGGAACACGCTGCTCAGTGAGCCAGGCGCTGCAGCTGCTGCTGCAGCTGGGCCACGAAGGCCGAAGCTGCGTCCAGCACCTGCCGGTCTTCTGCCGGCTCCGCCGCCTGCAGGCGCTCGACCAATGCGTTCGCGCGATCGGCCAGGCCGCGTGCGCCCACCGCACCCAGCGCGCCCGCCTGCCGATGCAGGTGCAGTGCCGCCGTCGCCCGGTCGCCCGCCTGCAGCGCGCGCTGCAGCACCGCGATGTCTTCGTCGCTGGCCTTCAACAGGCTGTCGCGCAGCTGGACGGCGATGTCGCGCGACCCGAACCGCCGCTGCAGCATCGCCAGGTCAGGCAGTACATCGCCGGCATCGGCCATATCGTCACTGCCTCCGGCCACCTGCCCAAGCACTATGCCTTCGGCACGCGGCAACCAGCGCAGCAGGGCCTGCCGCAGCGAATCCAATGACAACGGCTTGGCCAGCACATCGTCCATGCCGGCTTCGCGGCAACGGCGAGCGTCGTCGTCAAGCACGCTGGCGGTCAATGCCAGCACCGGCAGCCGTGGCTGGCCGTTGCGCCCCTCGCGCTCGCGCAGCAGGCGGGTGAAACCAAAGCCATCGAGCACCGGCATGCGGCAATCGGTGATGACCAGATCCACGCTCTCCTGCGCCAACCGATCCAATGCCTGTTGACCATCATCCAGCAGCACGTGGGGAATACCCAGCTGCTGCAGACGCCAGGCCATCATCGCCTGGTTGGTGGGGTGATCTTCAATGACCATCACCCGCCGCTGGCGCAGATCCGGCGGCAGCAGCGCGGTCTGTTCCTGCTCGGCCTGCAGCGCAACCACATCTTCGCTGCGGGCCTCCACCAGCGACAGCAGCACCTCCACCCGGGTGCCTTCGCCGAGGGTGCTCTCCAGCTTCAGCTCGCCATCCATCTTCTGCACCAGGCGCCGGCAGATGCTCAGGCCAAGCCCGGTACCGCCATGGTCACGCTGGATGTAGGCGCCGGCCTGGGTGAAGGGTTCAAACAGCGTCGGCAGCTGTTCCGGGGCAATGCCGATGCCGGTGTCGGTGACGCTCAGGCGCAGTGGCTGGCTGCCATCCTCGGCGGTGGCGCCCAGCACCTCCAGCCGCAGCCGTACCGAGCCTTTCAGGGTGAACTTGATCGCATTGCTGAGCAGGTTGAACACGATCTGGCGCAGACGCACACCGTCCACCTCGTGGGCCTGGGCCAGCTGCGGGTCTATCTGCAGCTGCAGGTCCAGTCCGCGCGCCGCGGCCTGCGGCAGCAGCAATCGATGCACGCCCTCCAGCAGCGGCCGCACCGGCAGCGGCACCGGCTCCAGGCGCAGCGCGCCGGCCTCCATGCGCGAATAGTCGAGGATGTCATCAAGGATCTGCCGCAGCATCTGCGCCGAATCTTCGATCACGCCAAGAATGCGCTGCTGTTCGGCATCCAGCGGCGAATGCGCCAGTACCTCCAGCATGCCCAGCACACCACTCATCGGCGTACGGATCTCATGACTCATCGTGGCCAGGAACCGCGATTTGGCCGCCGCAGCCTGTTCGGCCTCGGCCATGGCAGCGGCCAGTGCGTCGGCCTGCGCCCGCGCCTGGCTCACATCCACCCAGTAGCCGCTCCATGTCACCGCCCCGGCTTCGGTGGCGTACGGGTGCGCCTGGCTGCGTACCCAGCAGGGCGTGTCACCGTCACGATGGATGCGGAACTCGAATGCCAGCGGCGCGAAATTGCGCGCGGCCTGTTCCATGGCCAGCAGCACCTGCTCGCGATCATCGGCATCGATGCACGCCAGCAGCGCCTGCCCATCGCTCTCGGCCTGCTGGCGGCTGATCCCGAACATCGCCTGCACATCACCGGCAATGAAGGGAAAGCTCAACGTGCCGTCCGCTTCGCGGCGCGCCTGGTAGACGATCGCAGGCAGGTTGTCGGTGACCTCGGCCAGGCGCTGCTCCAGCGCGCGCCGCCCCTCCACTTCGCGACGCAGCCGCCAATGCCCCAGGCCATGCATCACCAGCCCGGTACCGAGTACCAGCAGCAGCGGAATTCCCCAGCGCAGCAGGGTTCCCCAATCCGGTCCATGGCGATACTCCACTGACAGCCAGTCGCCGCGCAGGGCCTCGCGCTTGCGCTCCCCCATCTGCAGCAGCAGGCGGTCGAAGGTGGTGGCCAGGGCCGCATGCTTTCGTTCCACCGCCAGTGCCAGCTGGTCGTTGAACCCCGCCGGCGCGGCCAGCTGCAGGCGGCCGGGAAAACGACTGCGCAGCAGCTGGTCCACCAGGGCCAGATTGCCCACGTAGGCGTCAGCCTCGCCGTCGGCCAGCCGCTGCAGGGCCTGTTCGGCGCTGCGCGCGGCGATGATCCTCGCCTGTGGCGCCTGCTGCTGCACGTAGCCGCGCAGCCGTTCCGGGTCAGACAGCAGAACGCGCTTTCCCTGCAGGTCGGACAGGCCCAGCATCGAAGCACTGTCGTTGCGGGTGACGATCACGTTGGGCACGGTGATGAAGGGCTGGCTGAACACCCATTCCGGCCCCAGATAGTGCGAATCGGACGGAATGCCGATCACGGCCTGCAACTGCCCGCGACGCGCCTTCTCGCGCACCTCGTACCAGTCATGGCTGGTTTCCACCTGCAGATTGGCCCCGGCCTGCAGCAGGCGTTGCAGGTACTCGTTGGCCAGGCCACTGGGCTTGCCGTCCTCGTCGGCAAACGACAGCGGGGCCGCATTGGGCGCAAAGCCGATCGTCAATGGCTGCTGCAGCACGCGCTTCTCGGCCTGGCTCAATGCCAGCTGGGCCGACGCCGACCAGCGCGGCGGCGGCAGCCAGCGCTGCACCAGTGCATCACGCTGGGCCTGGCTGGTGGCGGCAAGCGCCAGATCCAGCGCTTCGGAAAGCAGCTGCTTGCTGTTGGGTACGCCGAAGTGCAGCTGCTCGGGCGCCAGGTCGCTGGGTCGCAGCAGAACCACGCCGTCGAGGTGCTCGCGTGCGATCAACTCTGTCGCAACGTAGGCATTGCCAATGAAGATATCGGCTTTGTCGTCTCTGACCATGCGCAAGGCCGTCAACGTGTTGTCTGCGACAAGTTGCCGTGCACGTGGATACCGCGCGCGCACCTGCGGTCCGGTCATGAAGTCCTGCTCGATCACCACCCGCAGGCCATCCAGGTCAGGCATATCCGAGGCACGCAGATCCTGCGGCCGTCCGACCATGGCCAGCGGCGCCTCTGCATAGGCGGCCGTGTAGACCATGCATCGGGTACGCTCGGCACTCAACGCGATGTTCATGACCACGTCGATCTCACCGCGGCATGCCGCATCCAGTACCGAAGTCCAGTCCGGATAGCGACGCGCCTCCACTTTCAAGCCAAGCTGGCGGGCAAGATGCGACAGGTAGTCCGGACCCAGACCGACCTGCGTCCCCTCGCGGATCGACTCAAACGGAGGCCAGCCACTGTCATACTGCCCAACAACGACAACAGGATGTTCGGCCAGGTACTCGCGCTGCAGGGGGCTCAGCGGCAACGGACCCGGCATTGACTGGGCCAGCACCGGCAGTGCCAGCAGTGCGGTCAACAGGATCAGTCCACGAGCCGCCCAGCTGCGCATCTGCAACGATCTCCTGGAAGTCCTGCCAAGGGCCGCGACGGTCGCGGTCCGGCGTACCGGTGGCCATACTAGAGCATGACCTTGCGCATCATCATCGCAGACGATCACCCCGTGGTCCGCATCGGTACCCGCGCCGTCATCGAGTCCAGCGGCGTTGGCAGAGTCGTCGGCGAGGCTGACAGCGCCCAGGCCCTGATGACCCTGCTGGCAACCCAGCCCTGCGACCTGCTGGTCACCGACTACTCGATGCCCGGCAGCCCGCAGGCCGACGGCTTCGCCATGATCGGGATGATCCGGCGGCGCCATCCCGATCTGCCTGTGCTGATGCTCAGTGTGTCCAACAACCTTGCCATCCTGCGCATGGTGCTCGACAGCGGCGTGCTGGGCCTGGTCGACAAGAGTTCGTCGATGGACGAACTGCCGCAGGCCATCCAGGCGGTCTACCGCGGCCAGTCCTACATCAGCCGCAGCCTGCGCGAGCGGGTGGAGGAGGCCGGCAGCTGGCGCATGCGCGAGGGCGACGGCAAGCCATTGTCGCCACGCGAGGTGGAAGTGCTGCGGCTGCTCGGCACCGGCATGACGGTGAAGGAGATCTCGCTGCAGCTGCACAAGAGCGTCAGCACCATCAGCCGGCAGAAGGGCGATGCCATGCTCAAGCTGGGCCTGAAGGGCGATGCGGAGCTTTTCGACTACCTGCGAGACGGCAAGATCTGACGCTTTCACCCCGGCAGCCCCCTTCGCCTCCCCTCTTTGCTCGGCCTCCCCATTTGTGCCATCATCGGCATTGATGGGTTTCTCATGCGAGGTCGAAGGAATCGACCGGCCCCTCACAACGCTTCCCCCACTGTGGCGGGAGCGTTTATTGCGTTGGCCTTCCTGCCCGACGCCCGCAATCCATGGAGAGGTGCATTGAAGATCCTTCACGATTCCCGATTGGCCCGCGCCCGCCCACGCCTGTGTGCGACGTTCGCCTGCCTGTTCGTTTCGCTGCTTGCCAGCGCATGCACCCCCTCCTCCTCGACCGCGTCATCACCGGCCGCCCCCGCGCCACGACAGGATGTTGCCCCGATGCAGAGTTCCCCTACGCCCGCCGCCGCCGCAACGCCGCCCGATGCCGGCAGCGTGCTGTATTTCATCTACGACGTTGATGGCGATGGCGCTGTTTCCTACGAAGTAGCCAATGGCAGCGTCGCCACCTTCTGGTTCGGCCATGCCTTCGAACTGGCCGGCACCCGCTACTACACCGGCTTTGCCTGGAACACGCCGCAGAAATTCGGCAAGCCCGGCGAAGACGACCTCGGCCCCGACAGCCAGGTCACCCTGACCGAAGCCACCTTCACCCAGACCGGCGACAAGCCCGGCCGTCCCTGGGTGCTGAAGGGTGCCGAGCGGTCGATCGGCACGGTCGGTGCGTATGGCACCGCGCCGGAGATCGACAGCAAGCGCAAGCCCGTGGAATACCGCACCCCGGCCGGCAAGCTGGTACTGGCGGTGCCGACCAGCACCTTCTCCACCGGGACCAGCGTGGAAGGCTACACCGTGCTGATGTTCAACCCGGACTATGAAAAAACCGAGGACGGGCAGGTCTGGAGCAGCCTCGGCACGGTCATCACCGGCGAAGACAATTCGGCCGCCTGCGACGACGGCCAGGTGATGCCATGTGTCAGCAGCCGCGGTGTGCTGTCCTTCAGCGCCGGGGCCGGCAGCGACCTGCCGATCCTCAATGTCACGCCGTCGGGCACCACCATTTCCGGCCCGGGCCAGACCCGTGCGCTGGGTGCCGGTGACGCCGTGCACTACACCTACGACGCAGCCGGCAAGGCCTACGTCCAGAAGTAACCCGTTCGTTTACGCAGCACCTGTTGACCGACATGTTGATGACTCACGGATGAGTCCGGTTGGCGTATCGCGGCCCGTGGCCGCTCCATCAACCCCAGAGGAAATGTCATGGCACAACGTGACTACAGCAAAAAGGAAGTTCTCGACATCATCGAGCAGGTCGCACAGCGCAAGGGCATCCCGAGCGAGGATTTCCTGCGCTTTGCCCACATCGAGACCGGTGGCCGCTTCGATGAGCGCGCGCACAACGACAAGACCGATGCCAAGGGCCTGTTCCAGTTCCTGCCGTCGTCGGCACGCCAGTACGGCCTGAGCGGCCATGAGTACGATCCGACCCGCAACACCGAAGCGGCCGCGGAGATGTTCAAGCGCAACCTGACGGACATGGAAAAGCGCCATGAACGTACCGGGCACCCGTACCTGTCCGGCGAAGACAAGCCCACCGGCCTGGACCTGTACCTGGCGCACCAGCAGGGCGCTGCCGGCTACGGTTCGGTGCAGACCGCCATCGCCACCGGCACCTTCGGCGTGGTGCGCGACGGCCACGGCGACCCGATCAACATGCGCCCGCGCATCATGGGTCAGATCGGCAGTGACGTCGAAGCGCTGACCGGGCATACCCGTGCGGAAATGCGCACCATGAACGATCGCGACCTGGCCAGCACCTTTGCCCAGTACTACGACCGCAAGTACGACGCGATCAGCATTCCGGAAAAGAACATCGCGCCGATCACCGAAGCGCAGGCACGTCCGGCCCCGGTGCAGGCAGCGCCGGCACAGACCGTGACACCGGCCGCGCAGGCGGCCGTTGCCGCCGGTGCCGCGACCGTGGCGGCCACCGCCGCAACCGCCGCAGCCAAGCAGGACGCTCCGGGCATTTCGCTGGATGCGGCCTACAACGCCGGCGTGAAGTACGACAACGTCAAGTACGCGATCAACATCGAATCCAGCCAGTACTACCGTGGCAACGGCATCACCGGCAAGAACGTCGACCAGGGCTATGTCGACTGCTCCGGCTGGGTGGGCACCCTGCTCAACAAGACCCAGGACGAGATCAACCAGAAGGCCGGTCGCGCGGTGTTCGCCGATGCCGACAAGATCAAGCTGGGCTTCGCCGGTTCGGGCGGCATCGTGCATGACGCCTACAAGGACTCCGGCGTGCTGCTCAAGCGCGACGACATCCTGGTGCCGGGCGCGCTGAAGGAAGGCATGGTCATCGGCCTGGATACGGCCAAGACCAAGCACGAGCACTGGAACGGCATCGACCACATCGTGATGGTGGTGCGCGACCCCAACACCGACAAGCTGCTGATCAGCCAGTCCACCGGCAAGCTGGGCGTGCACACCATGCCGGTGGAGGACTATCTGAAGCAGGTGAAGGACCACCCGAACTGGAAGCTGTTCGCCTCCGACCCGCTGCACCAGGCCCGCGACCTGCTGGAAAACCGCAGCCAGAACCACGAGCAGGCACAGGGCCGGTCCGCCGCCGAGCCGAAGCCGGCCGCCGCGGAAAAGGCGCAGGCCAGCAACGAGATCTACAAGCAGGGCGCACACAGTGACGGCGTGCGCAGGGCACAGGAAAACCTGGGCCACCTGGGCTATGCCGGTGCCGATGGCAGGCCGCTGGTCGAAGACGGCAAGTTCGGTCGCAACACCGAGGCGGCCGTGCGCCAGCTGCAGAAGGACAATGGCCTGGCCGTGGACGGCATCATCGGCCCGAAGACGCTGGAAGCGATCAAGGACGCGCGTGAGCGTCCGCTGCTCAACGACGAGCGCCACCCGCAGAACCCGATGTACAACCAGGCGGTGAAGGGCATGGAAGGCCTGCCGGCCGGCACCTTCAAGGATCGCCATGCGCTGGAAAGCGCTGCGGCGGCACTGACCCGGGAAGCACAGGCCAGCGGCATGCAGCGCATCGACTCGGTGGTGCCCAGCACCAATGGCGAGCGCATGTTCGCCGTGCAGGGCACCGCCGGTGACCCGGCCGCCTGCCGGGCCGCGGTGGAAACCCGCGCGGCCAGCGAGCAGAGCATGGCACTCAGCAGCGGCGCGGTGCAGGGTGCCCCGAACGTGCTGCAACAACAGCAGGATGCCCAGCAGGAGCAGGTGAAGCAGACCCAACGCGCCATGGGTCACTGAGCCCGCCCTGTCAGGCAAGGGAAGGAAGGGAAGGGCCGCGCACTGCGCGGCCTTTTCCTTTCTGGCAGCTGAGCGGCGTACCGGCTTTCAGCCATGCTTCATGCCGCCTGACGCTAGATGAATGCGCACGCCGCACGGAGGCCCACGCAATGTTCCGACAATGTTGGAACGCCAGCGTGGTACCCACGGCAGCCGGGGCGCCCAGCGCCCTCCCTGCCCACCGTGGCATGCACCTCACAGGAGAACCCAACATGCTCAGCACTTCCGCACTCAGCTTCCGTGGACTGGCGATGGCCCTGGCACTGCTTGCCGGCCTGGCCGTGGTCAGCGATGCCAGCGCGATGTCGAGGAAGGACAAGCGCACCGTGGTCGGTGCCGTCGTCGGCGGCGTGGCGGGCCACCTGATCTCCAACGGTGACCCGGCAGCCACGGTGGGTGGCGCGGTTGCCGGCGGCGCCATCGGCAACCTGACCACGTCCGACCGCCATGACCGCCGTTACGACGGCCGCTATGACCGTCGCTACGATCGCCGCTATGACCGGGGCTACAACCGCGGCTACGGTTACGACCGCCGCGACGACCGTCGCTGGCAGCGCGAGCGCCACGACAACCGCTATTACCACGACCGCGGCCGCCATCGCGGCTGGTAAGCAGTCCTTGCCGGATGGCCCTGACGGGCGGGTCACTGACCCGCCCGTTTGCGTCTGCAGCGCGCATGGCGTTGAATGCGCAGCCTTGGATGTCCTCTTCCCCTGCAGCGGCTGTGGCATGACTTTCCCCTCCCATCGCGTACAAGGCCTCAACAACGACGAGGTCGCTGCGGACTGGCCGCCGATCACGGCGCAGGAGGTCGCGCAGTTGGCGGAGCGTTTCCCGCAGCTGAGCGCGCAGGGCACGCTGCGCTGGCACAGCCCACGACCGCTGTCGGCCGCGGCCATCGTCGACGGGGTGGACGGCCCGCTGTTCCTCAAGCGCCATCACCACAGCGTGCGCAGTGCGGGAACCCTGGAAGAAGAGCATCGCTTCATCGCCCATCTGGCCGCTGCCGATGTGCCCGTGGTGCAGGTACTTGCCGCCAGCGATGGGCACAGCGCCGTCGAACACGGCGCATGGACCTACGAACTGCACGCCCTGGGCACCGGCGAGGATCTGTACCGCGATGCGGTGTCCTGGAGCCTGCTGACCGATGTCGAGCAGGCACGCCAGGCCGGTCGCATGCTGGCCCGACTGCACCGGGCAGCCGCCGGCCATCACGCGCCACAGCGCAGCACCCATGTGCTGGTGGCACGCGATGACCTGATCCGCGCCGACGACCCCATCGCAACGCTGAAGGCCGACCTCGGCAACCGCCCCGGGCTTGCGCGCTACCTGGCGCGCATTCCGTGGGAAGCACAGCTGCGCCGGCACGTGCTGCCCTGGCACAGCGGCCTGGCCGCGCGCCTGCGCGACGAACCCCGGCTGTGGGCGCACAACGACTGGCACGTTTCCAACCTGCTGTGGCAGCACGGCACGGTCAGCACCGTGCTGGATTTCGGCCTGGCCTCGCCCACCAGCGCGCTGTTTGATCTGGCCACCGCGATCGAACGCAATGCAGTGGCGTGGCTGGAACTGGGGCGCGGCATGCAGGCGGTGCGCATCGATATCGCCCTGGCCCTGTTGCAGGGTTACCGGCAGGAACTGCCGGTGTCGGCCGCGCGCGTGCACCTGCTGGCCGACCTGCTGCCGATGGTCCACTTCGACTTCGCTCTGTCCGAAGTGGAATATTTCGAGGGCGTCACCGGCTCGACGGCCAATGCCGACGTGGCCTGGCAGCCCTTCATGCTGGGCCATCCGGCCTGGTTCACCACCGCGCCGGGGCAGGCCCTGCTGCAGGCGCTGCACGCGGCGGCGTGAACGGGAGCCGCTCGCAAATCCGTACCATTTGTAGTGAAATGGTCACCTGAAGCGGGGGTGCCTGGATCTGCCAGGCTGAGAGAGTCCCTTGGAACCTGATCCGGTTTGCACCGGCGTAGGGAGCTTTGAGCCGCAGCCACACCCCCGTCATGGGCCGGTGCACCTGCGCGCCGTCGCTTCGTCTCCCTTGTTGTCTGAAGACGAACCGAATGAACCGTTGCCTGCGCCCCACCCTGCTCGCCCTGGCCCTCTGCGCCGCCCTGCCGCTGTACGCCAGCGATGCGGTCACCGATGCTGCCGATACGGCGCCGCCTTCGCCCACCGAGCTGGCGGCGGTACGCGTGCAGGCCGGCAAGCCGGCGCCGGATACCTCACGCATCAACGCCTTCGGCAGCGGCACCTGGAAGGACACCCCGGCCTCGGTGAACGTGCTCGAGCGCGATTACCTGGACCGCCGGCAGGTGCGCTCGTTGTCCGAGCTGGCCAGCAATGACGCCTCTCTCGGCGATGCCTATGCGCCGGTGGGCTACTACCAGAACATCGCCATCCGCGGCTTCGCGCTGGATGCGGCTACCGGCTACCGCTTCAACGGCCTGTCCATCGCCGGCGAACAGCGCCTGGCGCTGGAGAACATCCAGCAGGTGCAGATCCTCAAGGGCGAAGCCGGGCTGGCGGCGGGGGTGATGGCCCCGGGCGGCATCATCAACTACGTGGGCAAGCGCCCGGCCGAGGTACGCACGGTCACCCTGGGCACCGACTCGGAAGGCTCGCGCTACGCCGCGGTGGACGTTGGCCACTGGCTGACCCCGCGTTTCGGCGTGCGCTTCAACGCGGCATGGGACGCCAGCGATTCCTACGTCGAGCATGCCGATGGCCGCCGCAATTTCTATTCGCTGGCCACCGACTGGCTGATCGGCGAGCACGGCAAGCTGGAAGTGGATGCCAACTACCAGACCAGCGCGCAGCGCTCGGTATCGGGCTACCAGCTGCTGGGCGCGAGCGCGCTGCCGCGTGGCGTGGACCGCGAGCACCTGCTCGGCTACCAGCCGTGGCAGCGTCCGGTGGATATCGCCAGCACCAACATCACCGCGCTGCACACCTACGACTTCAACGACAGCTGGCAATCGCGCGTGTCGATCGGCCACAGCCGCTCGGTGATCGATGACAACGTCGCCTTCGCCTACGGCTGCTACTACACCGCCGGCTGTGCCGATGGCAGCGTGCCTGGCAACTATTTCGCGCCCAACGGCGACTACGACGTCTACGACTACCGCAGCCCGGATGACACCCGCCGCAACCAGCAGGCGCGTGCCGAGCTGCGTGGCAGCTTCAGCACCGGCAGCGTCGGCCATCAGCTCAGCATCGGTGCCGACTACTTCCGCCGCACCGTCGACAAGCGTCCGAGCGTCAACGAGTACGTCGGCACCAGCAACATCCATGACGCGCAGGTGCCGGTGTTCGAGCCCTCGCCCAAGATGCCCGGCCCGTCGGCACGACGCCTGGACAGTCGCCAGACCGCGTTCTTCGCGCTGGACCGCATGAGCTTCGGCGATGACTGGCAATGGCTGGCCGGCGGCCGCTTCGTGCGCCTGGACGAGCGTGCCTATGACAAGCGCGGCACCCCGCAGCGCCACAGCCGCCTGTCGCGCTTCCTGCCGCAGACCGCGCTGGTGTGGAAGGCCACCGACCAGCTCAACGCCTACGCCAGCTACGTGCGCGGCATCTCGCTGGGGCAGGAAGCACCGTTCTGGACCGCCAACGCCGACACGTTCCTGCCATCGATGCAGTCGCGGCAGCTGGAAGTGGGCGTGAAGTACGTGCCGGTGGAAGCGCTGACCCTGGGCGCGGCCCTGTTCCGCACCTCGCAGCCCTACCAGTACGCCAAGCCCGACGGCAGCGACGTGGGATACACCTTCGTCGAGGAGGGCACGCAGACCCATACCGGCCTGGAACTGACCGCCAATGGCCAGGTTACCGACGCACTGCAGATCGTGGCCAGTGCCAGCGTGCTGCAGGCACGTGCGCGCGATACCGGCACGCCGTCCTATGAGGGCCATCAGCTGGTGAACGTGCCGAAGGTGCGCGCCAGCGTGCACGTGGCCTATGCACTGCCGTTCGTGCAGGGCCTGGACGTGACCGGTGGCTGGCGCTACGCCGGTGCCAACGTCGCCCGTGCCGATGGCGGCGTGCGTGCGCCGGATTATTCGGTGTTCGATGCAGGCCTGCGTTTCCAGCACCGCCTGCACGAGCGCGCCGTGACCTGGAACCTGTCGGTGGACAACCTGTTCAACCGCTTCTACTGGCGTGATACCGGCAGCAGCGGCGGTGATTACTACCTGTTCCCCGGCGCACCGCGACAGGCACGCCTGTCGGTGACGTTCGCGCTGTGAGCGGCGTCGTGCTCGAGTGGACCGCCGCGCTGTGCAGCATCCTCGGCGTCTGGCTGATGGCCCGGCGCCGTTTGTCGGCGTGGCCGGTCGGGCTGCTGTCGGTGACGCTGTACGGGCTGGTGTTCGCAGAGGCCAAGCTGTACTCGGACACCCTGCTGCAGGTGGCCTTCGGCGGCTTCCTGGTCTATGGCTGGCTCAACTGGCGGCAGCATGCAGCCGATGAAGGCAGCATCCGCATCGTGCCGCTGGCACGCGGCAAGCTGCTGCGCGACCTGGCCATCGGCCTGTGCGGCGGCGTGGCGCTGGGCGCCGGCATGCACACCTTCACCGACGCCGCCCTGCCGTGGCTGGATGCGATGCTGACCGCGCTGAGCCTGGTCGGGCAGTGGTGGCAGGCGCGCCGCCACGTAGCCTGCTGGTGGGTGTGGATCGCGGTGGACGTGGTCTACGTGGGCGCCTATCTGTTCAAGTCATTGCACGTGACTGCCGCGCTGTACGTGTTCTTCCTGGGCCTGGCACTGTTCGGGCTGCGCGCGTGGCGCGCCGCAGCGCGCGAGCCGCAGGCAGTGCCTGCGCGGTAGAGCCACGCCATGCGTGGCTGGCGGGCATCGGTAGGCGCATCCACGCATGGCGTGAATCTACCGGGTAAGCACCAGGCCAAGCCGCAGCGGCTGGCGCATGTCCTTCGGCGGTGCCGCCGGCAACGGTGCCGCCTGCAGCGTCGCGCGCAGATCGGCATCCACCTGGGCATCGCCCAGGCTGTCAAATTCCAACGTCGAGATCGTGCCGTCGCGTCCGATCCACACGCTCACCACCAGCGGCGCCGGTGCATCGGGATGTTCCTGCAGCCAGGCCAGCACCCGCTGCGCGTGGGGATCCTGCTCCTGCTGCAGCCGCTGCTGCAGCTCGCCACCCACCGATGCCGCATAGGCCATCCAGTGCGCGGGCGCCTCCTGTGCCGAAACGCTGACGTTCCCCAACGCCAGCAGGCCCAGCACCCATGCCAACGGGCGCCACCTGCGGCGCCCAGCGCGTCCATCGCCTGCAGAAACCATCAGCTGCGCCTCCACTCCCATCCAGCGCGCCATGGTCGGCGCTGTAGATGACAGGCAGATGGCGGGCGCAGTAGAGCCACGCCATGCGTGGCTGTTCTGGGCAACCGGTTCATCCATCCACGCATGGCGTGGATCTACCTGGTTGCCCCACCCGACGTGATCAGTCGCCCAGATCGGCCAGTACCCTGCGCGCGGGCGCGAAGAAGGTCACGCCGGTGGTCGCTGTGGAAAAATCGAGGATACGGTCATGCAGCGGCGCCGGATTGCCGATGAACATCCGCTCCAGCATCTTCTCGATCACCCACAAGCGGCGCGAGTAACCGATGAAGTACGTGCCGTACTCACCGCGCCCCGGGTTGGCGAATGGCATGTTGTCGCGCAGGATCTCGTGCTCACCATCGGCATCCTCGATGGTGCACAGCGTCTTGTGCGACTTCTGCGCCTCGGCCGGAGCATCGTCCAGCTCGATGTTGTCGTGCTTGGTGCGTCCGATGATCGCTTCCTGCGCTTCGGTCTTCTGGGCACGCCACGCATCAAGGTTGTGCAGGTACTTCTGCACCACCACGTAGCTGCCACCGGCATGGTCGGGATCTTCATCGCCGACGATGGTCGCCTCCGGCAATGACAGGCCTTCCGGGTTGGCAGTGCCGTCGACGAAATCCAGCAGGTCGCGCCCGTCGAAGTAGCGGAAGCCGGCCACCTCATCAGCGGTTTCCACGGCGTCGCCGAAGGCCATCAGCAGGTTGCGTTCAAATGCCACGATCAGGTCCATCGTGCGCGCGCGGATGTGGTACAGCAGGTCGCCCGGGGTTGAAACCGCCGTATGGGTGGCACCTTTCACTTCCTGGAACGGCCTCAGCTCGCGCGGCGGCGCGCTGCCCACCAGCGGTTCCCACACGCGGTGGCCAATGGCCACGTTGCAGGTGAACGTGCGCTCGATATCGCGGATGGCGGTGTTCTTGATCAGGTCGTCGGTACTGCCCAGTACCTCGCGCACCTTGGCCAGCGATGCGTCATCGTCCTTCACCGTCAACACCAGGAACGCGGCCGAATGGGTCAGCGGCGCGGTGATCTGCTGCGGCTCGTTGTCGAGCGTGTGGTTGAGGGCGGTGATGGGTGCGGGCTGGGCGTTCACGGCAGTTCCTGCTGGCTTGAGGCGGGCACATCGCATGCGGCGATGTGCGGGCGATCATAGCGGAACGGCATTGCCGGCGACGGAGCGGTTCTCAGTTCGCGGTGGTCAGCCGGCGCGCGCCAGCCACTCATCGGCAAGCACATGTGCCTGCTGCCCGCTGTCGGTGATCGAGTACTCCGGCTGCTGCAACCACCACTCCCCGTGCCACTGCGGCTGCATGTTTCCGCGCAGGTAACGTTCGACGCGGAATCCTCCGCCGGCGCGGTGGATGCAGGCCAACCGCGTGCGGTCCAGCGAGACCACGGATGCCTGCAGCTGCCAGCCGTCCGCAGCATTGCGCAACAGATTCGCCCCGGCGATCTCGATCACGTCCATGCTGCGATTGCTCTCGGGTCACTGTGAGCTGCCGTGGTGTGCACCACGCAGGCGGCGATGTACGGTTCCATCGGTCCATTGTAGAGGCAGCGCGAGCCCACGGCAGCGCGCTGCTGGCTGCAATCAGGTGGTCGCACTCCAAACCGCCAGTTCATAACCATCCAGATCGCGGAAATGGAAGCGACGGCCGCCAGGGAAGGCAAATACGGCCTGCACGATTTCGCCGCCCGCCGCGAGGATGCGTTGCTGTGCATCGGCCAGGTCCGCACAGTAGAGGATGACCAGCGCGCCGCCGCGCGCATGCACTTCGGCATCGGCGACAAAGCCGCCTTTGAGGCGGCCATCATCGAACTCGGTATAGGCTGGTCCGTAGTCGGTGAAGGACCAGCCGAAGACCTGCCCATAGAACTGCTTGCTGCGAGCGATGTCGGCGACGTTGAATTCGATGTTGTCGATGCGGCGTTCGGCATCGGCGTTGTTGGCATGGCTCATGGTGCAGCTCCGTGGTTGGAACGTGCAGCATCGGTCAGCGTCGAGCCAGGGTCTTGAACGAAACGGCCATCAGCGTCCCCATTGCTAGCGCAGCGCGCTGGCCGTCAGGCCGGCAAGCTCGCGGGTGTCGCGGCTGAGGTGGGCCTGGTCGGCATAGCCCGCCTCCACGGCCAGCATCGCCAGACGTTGCGCGGGCTGGGCCTGGCTGCAGCGCAGGAACCGCTGCAGCCGCAGGATCCGCTCCAGCGACTTTGCCCCGTAACCGAACTGGCTCTGGCTGAAGCGACGCAGGGTGCGCGGGCTCATTGCCAGCTGCTCGGCAAGCGCATCAATGCCTGTGGCGCCGGTGGACAGGTGCGCGAACAGTGCACGGGCACGCCGTGTGTGGACGTCCATTGCTGGCGCGGGCATGTTCCTGTGCAGGCTGTCGGCCAGGCATTGCAGGCGCTGGTCCGGTGCGGCGTCGGCAATCCGCGCTGCAGTCCGTGTCGCCCAGCGCACGTTGAACTCGGTCAACGGCACGGCCTGGCCCACGATCTCGCTCAGATCAATGCCAAGTGCGGCCGCGGCCTGACCCGGCCGGAAGCGCGCGCCGAGCACCTGTGCACCGGGGGCCAGCACCGGGTGCGCAGCCACACGGTCTGGGCCAACCACGAACAGCACGCCATCACGCCAGAGGATGTCCACGCAGCCATCGGGCAGCACGGTGATGCTGCCGCTGGCATCGGCTGACAATTGGCTCTGCCAGAGCTGACCGAACTGCGCGCGCAACAGCGAAGGCGCCCGATGCTCCTGGTAAGCCGTGCCGGTGCCCGCGAGTGTGGAGGGTTCGCCCATGCCCCATTGTGGCAAAGCGGCGCCGGAAAAAGAGAAGCCCGGCGCAAGGCCGGGCTTCGGTGGCGTGTGGGAGAGAGGTCACACGCCAGTTACACGCACTAACGACAGAGCGTTTCTTACCAGGTGAAGCGCGGACCCACGAACCACTCGCGGTCGCCGGCCTTGGCCAGCTTCACCTCGCCACTCACGCCCCAGTTCTGGTTGAACTTGGCGGTGGCGCCGACGCGGCCGTAGAACTCGCCGTCCGGGTTGATGCCATGCTTCTTGCTGTAATCCTCGTAACCGGCCAGGGCGTAGCCTTCCAGGTACGGGTTGAACGCGGTGCGCACACCCACTTCGGTGGAATAGCCGTTGAAGTCCAGGCCGTGCTTCATGTCGAACTTCTGGTACGCAACGCGAGCCACCAGGTCGGTGTTCGGTGCGATGCCGTAGTTGTAGCCGGCACCGATGCGCCACTGGGCGACATCATTCTTGAAGGTGTCGGTTTCCTGCTTGCTGTAATCACCGAAGACATGGAAGTTCGGGTGCACGGCAACCGAGCCCTTCACGCCCCAGCCATCGGCGTCGCCGCCCTTGGCATCGGTGTTCACGTAGCCGCCTTCAACGTAGTTGTACGACAGGCCATCGGCAGCCGATGCGGCGAACGGCAGCGCGGCCAACAGACCCAGGGCAAGCAGCGAATTCTTGATCATCGGGATACACCTTTAATTATTTTGGTTTTGCCGAACGCCCCTCGGGAGGGGGAGAGAGAAGAGGCGTTCGACAGGTGTGAATTATCCGTTTGTTGATGAAATCGATGCTGAATATTGTACTGACCGGTACATGAATGAAGTTCCGGTTCAGGGAACTCCTCTGCCGCCAGGCATGCGCCGAAAAGTGAGCTTCGACGCCGCACACCTCACTCGCCCGGCGCTTGCAGAGGCAGGTCGACGCGCGTGTCGCCAACTTCGTCAGCGACGATGAGCCGGCGCACACGTAGTTCTTCCGCGTCCAGGGAGCCATGTTGGGAGCGCGCGATTGCGATCACTGCAACGAGCAGCAGCGCCACCAGCATCGATAACGCCGCGACCATCCAGATCAGTCGTCGGATGACAGGGTGCAGATCGGCGTTGCGCGCAGCGTCTTCCATGATGAATAGCGATCCTGTTCAACGTTTGGGCGCACATCTCCGGTGCCGCTGAAAGCGTCGCAAGCAGAAGCCCCGTTCCACTGCCGCTGCACGCGCATGCGCCGGTAGCCGGGCCACGTCTGATCGTTGAAGCCTCGATTTCCCGGTCTTTTTCCGCAGATGTGATTGAAGCGTCGGCAGCGCTGCCTGAACCGGCGGCGATGCAGTTCAGCTCGCTTGCTCTCGCTTGTTAAGGCAGCGTCATCGCTCACTCTTCACAGCACATGCACGTCTTCCAACTGCAGCTGAAAGCACTTGGTAGCGCCGGGAACAAACGCCGCTATATTCCAGCTTCCCCAGACGAAGGAGGGAATGCAATGAACCTGAACCCGCAACATTTGAAGATGGCCCGCGCACTCACCGTAGCGATCATCGCCACCGTAAGCCTTGGCGCCTGTGCCACCTACAAGGAAGAGTTTGCATCGATCAACTCACGCCTCGACCAGCTCGACGTGAAGGTGCAGGGTGCGGCGCAGAGCGCCGAGTCCGCCAACCAGTCCGCACAGCAGGCCAACCAGCGTCTGGATCAGATCGAAGGCCGCGTCCAGCAGCTTGAACGCGTGCCCGGCCGCAAGCCGCGCGGTTGATGCTTCCGCGTTGTTCGTAACAAGCGTCTGACAAGGGGCCGGTGACCGTTGCTGGTCACCGGCCCCTTGTTTTTCGAAGCCTTTCAAGGAGTTTCCCCATCCGTACGCACTCCTCTCCTGCGATACGTGCCCTGTGTGGCGCGCTCGCCCTGGCGCTGGCATTGGGTGGCACCGGCGTCGCCAGTGCCAGGAATGCTGCTGCGCAACCGGCGGCGACCGTCGATGAGCTTCCATCCGGCCAGGAAGTGTCCGACACCGTGATCGAACTGGCCGGCTGGGTGGTCGCGAGCAAGGACAACCAGGGCTATCCGTTCGCGATCATGGACAAGGCGGCCGCACAGGTGCTGGTCTTCGGCGGCGACGGCAAGCTGCGCGGTGCGGCGCCTGCGCTGTTTGGTTCGGCCATCGGCGACCATTCCGCACCCAACGTGGCAAAGCTCGCATTGAGCGCGATTCCGGGCCATGACCGCACCACTCCGGCGGGCCGCTTCATTGGCGGCTATGGCCCGTCCGAAGACGCTGGGCGCGTGCTGTGGGTGGACTACGATTCCGCTGTCTCGATGCACCCGCTGCCGCCCGGCACCCCGAAAGAGAAACGCGCCGAACGGCTGGCATCCGCGTCGCCGGACGACAATCGCGTTACCCACGGCTGCATCAACGTCTCATCCGAGTTCTACGAGCAGATCGTGCATGCCACCTTCGAGAAGGGCGGTGTGTTCTACGTGCTGCCGGACAAGGACTCGATTGCAGAGACGTTCCCGGAATTCGCGCAGAGTCGCGGTGATGCAAAAGGCGATGAGGGCAAGCGCAAGCGCCACGGCAGCGACTGACGCACCACGGTGTTCGCTGGCAGACCGTGGCGCAGACTGCGGCGGGACCTGCAGGAAGAAGCAGAACCGGAGGGCTGTCAGAGCTTTCCGGCCGCCTCGTACCGCGACACGCCCTGTTCGACCACACGCTGCAGCTCCTGCAGCAGCGCCGGGTCCCACGCATCGAAGTTGAAACACGATTTTCCCTGCATGTGCTTTTTCAGGGCAGGGCTTATCCCTGCCAGCAGTTCGGGAAAGTCGTAGACCGGCATGAAGTGGAATGCATGCCGGCGACCTGACACCTTCACTGCGCCGACGAACTGCGCCTTGCCCTTGGCATCCACCTTCAGGGAATTGGCATAGAAATGGCCGTCGTCATCGTGCACGACCGAGAGCTTGTGCTGGTAGCGGTGCAGCAGGTCGCGCAGTGCACCGAACAACGCGGGCGCGGCCGCAGCGTCTTGTTTGTTCATGGGATGCCCCCGGGTCGGAACGCGCTGGTCGGATCTTGCCGGAATATTGCGGGATGAGCCTATCATCCTGCCCGTACACGCAGGGGACGTCTTGTGACCCGTTTTGAATCGCTATGGAACGCATGGCACTGGAACCCGATCCGCAATTGTCCGGGACGGTACACGTTTGTGCCTTCGCCCTCATCCAGCACCATTGAAGACC
Source organism: Stenotrophomonas sp. STEN046 (assembly GCF_056759755.1). Taxonomy (NCBI): domain Bacteria; kingdom Pseudomonadati; phylum Pseudomonadota; class Gammaproteobacteria; order Lysobacterales; family Lysobacteraceae; genus Stenotrophomonas; species Stenotrophomonas sp. STEN046. Next base: position 28,147 of record NZ_JBRRDR010000030.1, on the reverse strand, counting down.
TTCTGGGCGCGGAGGTGGACGTATGCGAGTACGCCGTCACTGGGGTCCGGGATCCGGTTTTCGTCGGCCTGCTGGCCGATGGGGCAGGCATCATCAGCTATGCAAAGGCCGGTGGCTTGTTTGTGCATACCCTCAATACGCCCGCCGGCATGCAACGCAAACTGGCTTCGCTTGGCATTGAACCCGCTGCGGTTGGCAACCGCTGATCTCAGCCCTTCTGTCGTCATCGGCCGCCTGGGGCATCCGCGCGAACGCGGCAACTACGACCCGTGTCGCATATTCCTCGAACGCCGGGGGACTTTGCGCCGCCATCGTCTGCGGTTGTTGAACAGCATGCAAAAATGCCGAAAGCGTCTTTGATCATGCATTGATTGCAACTCTTCTAATTGGCGTTGCGTAGCGACAGCGGTACAGATGACGGGCCATCGAAAAAGGATGGCCGGGCATCGAAAACCCGTGAGATCACACACGTTGTTTACGCTTGCCGGCCGGCGTCACCCCGCGTGGCGCCGGCTGGCAATCCGTCTGCCGGCCATGGCGGGCGGAGCGTGGAGGCCTTGTGCCTGCCGGACTTATGCGTGATCTCCCGGTTTTCGAGCCACGTCTCCGCCCGCCACCTTTGTGTGGCGGCTACCGTCTGTCCTGCACGGAGCCCCAGCCATGACCACACCCGACGTCCCCCACCTGCATCCGCATCATCCGCCCGCCAACGCCGATGACCTGCCCGAGCACGCGCCCAACGCCGGTCCAAACGCCTTCATCGCCACGTTGAATCGCATCGGCAAAGGCGCCGCTGCCGATGGCCAACCCTGGCCCGAGCGCCATCAGATGCCGGGCCGCCGCATGGCGCTGGCCGATGCCGATTGCGCGTTGGCAGGCCTGCGCATTGCACTGGAAATGCTGCTGGCCGCCGAACGCGTGCGCCAGAACGGGCCGGACGAGGAATACGTCGGTGACCGTGTGATGGAAGGACTGATGATGGCGTGCCTGGCGATGACCGCGCAGGTCAGCGCACGCATGCGGCCGGATGGGTGATACAGCGAACATCGCCTGCCATTCCGCGAGGCATGGCCCGGCGCTACTGCGGGCGCCACATCACTCGCAGAGCGCGCTGTCTTCCTTCAACGCGGCATCCTGCAGTGGCTTGCGTTGTTCGATCCGCTCACGTTGTTCCGCCGTCGGCTCGCCCAGCCACCACACACGGCAGCGCGCGGTAAGACGGCCGACCATCTTCGACTGATCGGGCGAATACAGCATCGCCAGCGCGGTGCCGGGGCAGTCGTGGGCCTGGCAGGCGGTATAGAACCACCACGGTTCGCCCTGCAGCACCAGCAGCTCGCCGGGCCCGCTGGGTCCGCTCAACAGCCGTTCGCGCAACGAAGGGATCTCCTTGTCGCTGGATTCGGCTGCCACAGTGTGCTTCATCAAGGCATCGAACGCGGCCAGCACCTTCGGGTCCTTGCGGCCGCAGTCGTCCACGGTGTTGCCGCCGACCAGGGTGAAGAAGTGGGTCGCCAGCGGGTTGTCCGCACAGGTCAGCTCGACGGCCGGCGGCGGCGGTTCGCTTTCCGGCTCGCCTTCGTTGTCCCACACCGAAGGATCCACGCCGTCTTCGATGGAGGGTTCGGCGTCGTCCACGGTGGCGGTGGCAGCCTCTGCAGGCGCAGCGATCGCAGGTGCTGCGGGTGTGGCCGTCGTAGCGATCGATGCGTCCGGTGATTGACCACAGGCCACCAGCAACCCAACCGCCAGCGCCACACACGCATTCCGAACGTTCATTGCCAACCCTGCTCCATCCATGGGGAGTGCACGCGCCCGCTCATGCGGTACGCACCGATGGGCGTGATTGTACCCATCATGCCCACCCATGGCGGTAGCGACCCGCAGGCCGCTACCGTTGTGCCGGTCACGGCGGCAGGGTTTTCTGCACGCTGATCTGGACCCCCTGGTTGTCGCGGCTGCTGCTGTCGAGCTGGTTCAGGTACTCCGCCCGCAGCGACCATCCCTTCATGGTCTGCAGGCCGATGCCTGCACCCAGCAGCATGTGGTTGCGCGACTGCTGGTCCAGCGTTGCGCGGTAGACCGGGCCGGACATCATGTCCACATAGCGCATCAATGCCTGGCTGGAGCCCTGCATGTCGTGGCTGAACTCGGCGCGCAGCTGCGGCGTCCACATGCCGTAATCGCGCTTCACCATCCACTGCGCCAACAGACCGGCGGTACCGGTGCGGGTGTTGACGGTCTGCCGCTGGTAATCCAGCGCGTACACCGCATCACCCTGCTCCTGGTATCGATCGAGAGTGGCGCGGGCAAGATCCAGCCGCGCGTACGGGGTCAGCAGCAGGCTGTCCATGCGCGCCTGGTACCCGGTGGAGAACGAGGCGAACCACTGCTTGCCATCACGGCTGCCATGGGCGGTGTTGCCGTTGTCGGTGATGAAACGGCGCGCATCGAAGTTCAGCAGCTGGTACCCCAGCAGCGCATCCACATACACCGCGCGCCCGGGGTGGTAACTGCCGTAGGCGGCCATGCTGTAACTGTCCACCGTACTGCGGCTGCCCTTCTGGCCGATGTCCGATGCATCGTGGCCATAGCCGATGCCCACGCCCAGCGTCAGCGCCGGTCCGAACTGCTTGTCCGCACCCAGGCTGACACCGGATGTGGTGAAGTCGATGCCATCACTGCCGGCGCCGGGCTTGAGCGTGCCGAAGTTCACTGCACCGCCGGTCCAGAACGCGAGACCGTCGGCGCTGGTGTTGCTGGCCGGGGCTGCATCCAACGCCGCCACATCAGCTGGCATCGACACCGCTTCGGCATCGGACCCCATGCCTTTCCTCAGCAGCTCGGTGGGTTCGGTACGACGCTGGCTGCTGGCCGAGCCGAGGGTGATGCCATTGCTGAAACCAGCACGGTTGCCGCCCGCACGCAGGCTCTCCAGGCGGCGCTGGAAGTTGCCGATCTGGCCCATCGCCATGCGACGCGCGCCTTCGGCCTGCGCCTGCAGGATGCCCAGCACTTCGGCATCACGCGATGGGTCGCTGCGCGGCTTGACCATCACATCGACGGTGCCCGGTTCGGATACCGCGAACGCATTGCTCAGCGTGTAGCTGATGCGCACCGCACCGCCGAATGCCGCCGCCGAGGTGAACACCAGCGAGTAGCTGCCAGCACTGCCGGTGATGGTGGCCGTACCGGCCTCGGCCGGTGATACCGACACTACGCTGGCGGCGGTGAACGGACCGCCACGTGCGCTCGTGGTCAGATCGACGGTAACCGCCGCGCCGGCAATGGCCGTGGCCGTCAGTGCCGGGGCCACCGGGCGCGGGTTGACCGTCACCGTGACGCGGGCAGGTGCGGATGCACCGAAAGCGTTGCTGAGCGTGTAATCAAAGCCCACCGCACCGGATGCATCGGCGGCAGCGGTATAGACGATCCGGGTGCCCTGCACCGCGACCGTACCCGACGTGGGCGCTGCGACCACCGCAACCGCCGTGAACGGGCCATTGCTTGCACCGGCATCGGCCTGCACGGTCACCGAGCGGCCCGCCAGCACCGTGGCGGTCTGTGCCGCTGCCACCGGCACTGCCAACGCGGTAACGGTGACGCTGACCGTGGCCGGTGCCGAGCTGCCGCCTGGACCGGTGGCGATGTAGGTGAAACTGTCATTGCCGAAGAAGTTCGCTGCGGGCGTGTACAGCACCTGCAACCCATTGACCGTGGCCACGCCATGGGCCGGCGCCTGCGCCACCGCAATGCTGGTGATCGGGCCGGTGTCATTGGCGGTCACTTCGATGCTGACCGGTGTGTTGGCCGTTGTTGCCGCCGTCTCATTCACCACCACCGGCACCGGCTGGTTGACGCCCAGGGTGAAGGCCTGGCTGCCGCTGAAACCGAAGCTGTCGGTGGCGGTGAGCGTGGCGTTGTAGCTGCCGGCCGCAGTGGGCGTACCGCTGATCACGCCCGCACTGCTCAGTGCGATCCCCGGTGGCAGTGCGCCTGCCGAGAGGGCGTAGCTGAAGCCACCGCTACCACCGCTGGCCGTTACGGTCTGGCTGTAGGCCACGCCCACCTGGGCACCGGCCAGGGTGCTCTGGTTGAACACGATGACCGGCACACTCACCACGACGGTGTACGCCTGGTCGCCGCTGAAGCCGAAACCATCGGTCGCGCGCACGGTGAACGCATAGCTGCCAACGGTGGTGGGCGTGCCACTCACCGCACCGGCACTGCTGAGGCTGATGCCCGATGGCAACGTGCCGGTGGTCAGGCTGAAGGTGTAGCCGCCATTGCCGCCGCTGGCGCTCAGCGTCTGGCTGTAGGCCATCCCGCCGCTGGCGGCCGGCAACGTGGCCGGGGTCAGCGTGATCACCGGTGCGGCCACGACGAAGGTATAGGCGCGGGTACCGGTGAAGCCCAGGCTGTCGGTAGCCACGACCGTGAAGTTGAAGGTGCCCGCCGCCGTTGGCGTACCGGACAGCACACCGGTGCCGCTCAGGTTGAGACCCGACGGCAGTGCGCCGGCCGACAGGCTGAAAGTCGTGGCGCCGCTGCCGCCGGTGGCCGTGATCGCCTGGCTGTAGGCCACGCCTGCCGATGCCGCAGGCAACGTGGCGGGCGCGACGTTCAGGATCGGCGCCCCTACGATGAGGGTGAAGCTGTGTGCACCGAAGAAGGGCGCACCGGTGCCGGTGCTGCTGTCGGTGGCGGTCACGGTGAAGTTGAAGGTGCCGGACGCGGTGGGCGTGCCGGCGAGCACGCCTGCCGGGTTCATCGACAGGCCGGCCGGCAAGGCGCCAGCGGTGATCGCGAAGCTGTAGGGCGAGGTGCCGCCGCTGGCCGCGAAGGTGTGGCTGTAAGCCGTGCCGCCGGTCGCGTTGGCCAGGGTATCGGCCTGCACCACCACGCTGCCCACGCCCACGCCGCCGCCGTAGCTGCGGCTACCGGTGAAGCCGCTGCTGTCAGTGGCGGTCACCGTGAAACTGTAGGCGCCTGCGGCCGTCGGGGTACCACTCAGCAGGCCTGTGCTGCCGTTGAACGACAGACCGGCCGGCACCGCACCTGCGGTAATGGCATAGGTGAAGGTGGTCGGCTGGCCCGACGATGCCGTGATGGTCTGGCTGTAGGCAACACCCACTACGGGCACCGCCAGGATGGACGGCGCCACGTCGATCGTCGGCGCAGCGATACTGAGGATGTAGTTGCTGCCTATGCTGAACGGCGCACCGGCACCGGTGGTGCTGTCGGTGGCGCGAACGCTGAAGGGGAAATTGCCGGCCACGGTGGGCGTGCCGGACAGCGTGCCGGTGGACGACAGGCTCACACCATTGGGCAATGCGCCTGAGGTGATCTGGTAGACATATGGCGCGGTGCCGTTGCTGGTACTGAACGCGATGTTCAACGGTACGCCGGCGGTGCCGACCAACGTTCCTGCCGCAGGCGCCAGGGTCAACGTGGGCGGATTCACGGTGAACGCGTAGGTACGGAGGCCGGTATAGGGGCCGGTGCCGGTACTGCTGTCGGTGGCGGTCACCTGCGCCGAGAAGACACCGGTCGCCGTGGGCGTACCGCTCACCACACCCGTACTGGACAGGCTGATGCCTGGCGGCAGCGAACCGCCACTCACGGTGTAGGTGTAGGTGCCGCTGCCGCCGCTGGCGGTCAGGGTCTGGTTGTAGGCCGTGCCCGCACCCGCAGCGGGCAGGCTGGCCGGATTGACCGTGATCGCTGCTGCATTGACCGTCAGCAGCAGCGTGCTGCTGCTGGTGCTGACCGGCCCGCTGCCACCGCTGCTGTCGGTGGCGGTAACGGTGAAGGTGAAGCTGCCGCCGGCGCTCGGTGTGCCCGACAACGTTCCGTTGCTGCCAAGGGTGATACCTGCGGGCAGCGTGCCCGACCCCAGGGAGTAGCTGTACGGTGCGGTGCCGCCGCTGGCGCTTGCCAGCGATTGACTGTAGGCCACGCCTACGGTGGCTGGCGCAGGATTGGTCGGGGCATAGCTCAGGGTCGCCGCGGCGATGGTCAGCGTCAGCGTGCCACTGGTTGCCGAGAACGGGCCGGTGCCGGTACTGCTGTCGGTAGCGCGCACGGTGAAGGTGAAGCTGCCGTTGGCCGTGGGTGTGCCGGCCAGCGTGCCGTTGCTGGCCAGCACAAGGCCAGCCGGCAGGGCACCAGAGGCAAGCACGTAGCTGTACGGCGCGCTGCCACCGGCGGCGCCGACCAGCGGCTGGCTGTAGGCCACGCCCACCGTGCCTGCGGCCGGGTTGGCCGGTGCATAGCTGATGACCGGTGCGGCCACGGTGATCGTTACCGTGGCCGGCGTGGACGTACCGCCGGCATTGGTGGCGGTGTAGGTGAAGCTGTCCGGCCCGGCGTAGCCGGCCGCGGGTGAATAGGTGATGGTGGTGCCGCTGGCCGTTGCGGTGCCATGTGCCGCTGGCGAAGCGACGGCTACCGAGGTCGCCACGCCACCACTCAGGCTGAGCGTGATCGGGTTGCCGCTGCTGCCATAGGCAACCGTCGCGCTGACCGGACCGGCGACGGGCGGCGTCACGGTCTGCACGTTGATGGACAGATTGGCGGCCGAGAAGAAGGGCGTCGGCGTGCTGCTGTCGGTGATGCGCACGGTGAAGTTCTTCACGCCCAGCACCGTGGGCGTGCCGCTGATGGTGCCGTTGCTGGCCAGGGCCAGGCCGGTGGGCAGCGTGGTGCCGGCGTCCAGCGCGTAGCTGTAGGGCCCGGTACCGCCCGATCCTGTCAGCGTGAAGGAGTAAGGAGTGCTGATGGTCGCTGCGGTGGGCGTGTTGGTCACGCTGATGGTCGGTGCCGCTATGGTGACCGAATAGCTGGCCGTGCCGGTAAGCGGCGTAACCGCGCTGTCGGTGGCGGTGATCGAGAATGCGAACGTGCCTTGCGTGGTGGGCGTGCCGGACAGCGTGCCGCCGCTCAGAGTCAGTCCGGGAGGCAGCGCACCGCTGGTGACCGCGAAGGCATAGGGCGAAGTACCACCACCGCCGACCAGCGCGGTAGCGGGATACGCCGCGCCCACCGTGCCGCCGGGCATCGTCGGCGGTGAAATGGTGATCGGCGACGTCGCCGCCTGGATGTGCACGGTCACGGTGACGAAATTGGTACCCGAGCCGTCGTCGAAGGCGAATGTGTCGGTGGTCGCAGCGCTGCCGTTGTGGCTGTAGGTGATTTCCGAGCCGGCATGATTGGTGACCGTGGCCGTGCCATGCGTGGCCGCCGTGGTGATATCGCCGATGCCGAAACCTGGAAAGCCCTGGCAGGACGTCGCATTGATGATGATGGTGCCGCCGGAGGCCATCGGCGAGCCGGCACTGGCATTGGGCGGGGTGAACACGGTGCAGGCCGCGTGCGCGATGCCTGGCGCGGCCAGCAACAGAATGCACAGCAGCAGGAAAGCCCCGAAACGATCCAGGACACTACGGCCGAGCCCACGGGGCATCGCGTCGCGATGCTTCGACTCTGCGTGGCACATGTTTTCCCCCTGCGTGCCCGCCTTCCCGGCGGACCTGGCGCCTCGCGGCGCGGATGATGGTGCCGCCGTGGCCGCGCGCGCAGCCACGGTACCGGTATTACCGCCAGATAATCTTTTGTCCTTGCCTGACGGTGCCGCCCCGGGTCTCCCCCCCGTCGGCCAGCGCGCCATTTTCACTCCAATGGCAAGGCACTTGTCAAGACCCCGGTAAATGCGCAAGAGTTGCGCGACCGGCCAGGGGCTCGTGCCGGCACTAAATCTCAAGGGGAAAAAACATATGTCGACACCCTTTCTCGGGCAGATAATGCCCGCGGCGTTCAATTTCGCGCCCAAGGGATTTGCATCCTGCAATGGACAACTGCTGCCCATTACCCAGAACCAGGCGTTGTTTGCGCTGCTGGGCGTCTTCTACGGCGGCAACGGCACCACCAATTTCCAGTTGCCCGACCTGCGCAGCCGCACGCCGATGGGCGTAGCCAATGGCGCCGTGGGCGCGATCGGCGGGGTCGAGAATGTCACCCTGCAGACCGCGCAGATCCCGATGCATACGCATGGGTTCAGTGGTACCGGCAGCAATGGCAGCACCCGTATTCCCGCCGGCAACGTGCTGTTGGGCAAGACCGGCACGCAGAATGTCTACGGCGCTTCCGGCGGCACCCAGGTGCCCCTCAACGTACTGGACAACGCCGGCCAGTCGCAGGCGCATCCGAATCTGCAGCCGTATCTGGTGCTGAACTTCTGCATCGCGCTCAACGGTATTTTCCCCTCGCGCAACTGACCGGAGCTTCCGCCATGTCAACGCCTTATGTGGGCGAAGTCCGCCTGTTTCCCTACAACTTTGCACCAGTGGGATGGTTCGACTGCGATGGCCGTCTGCTGTCCATTGCCGAGTATGACGTGCTGTTCAACCTGATCGGCACCACCTACGGTGGTGACGGCGTCAACACCTTCGGCCTGCCCAACCTGAGCGGCCGTGTGCCGATCCACCAGGGCACCGGCAACGGTCTGAGCCCTTACGTGATCGGCCAGCTTGCGGGCAGCGAGTCGGTCACCCTGACCGGTGCTCAGTTGCCGGCACACACGCACGCCTTCAATGCCGTGAACTCCGCAGCGAGCTCACCCGCGCCGGGTCCTGCCCTGCAGTTGGGTTCGGTCAGCGGCGATACGTTGTACACCAGCAGCGTAGATGGCATCGGCAGTGGCAACCTTGCGCCGACCGCTGTTACCTACATCGGCGGCAACCAGCCGCATGAAAACACCATGCCTTCGCTGGTCGTGCGCTACTGCATCGCCTGGGCCGGCGTCTATCCGTCGCAGAGCTGACGATCACCCTCAGGCTAAAAGGACCTGCACCATGAGCGATCCCTTCATCGGCGAGATCCAGATCTTCGGCTTCACCTATGCGCCTTACCAGTGGGCGATGTGCCAAGGCCAGCTGATGCCGATCCAGCAGAACACCGCCTTGTTCTCACTGCTGGGAACCACCTTTGGCGGCAACGGCCAGACCAACTTCCAGCTGCCGAACTTCGTCAACAACATTGCGTGCGGCCAGGGCAGCGGAGGCGGCCTTTCGCCACGCACGATGGGCGAGACATTCGGCGAAAGCAGCGTGACCCTGACCACCAATGAGATTCCTGCGCATACCCACGGCGCACGCATCTACAACCAACCCAACAAGGCCCTGCGCAGCGGCATCCCCGCCGCTGGCAATGCGTTGATCACGCCGGAATCGGTGACGATCCTCGCACCCACCAGCACCGCCGACAGCGCCTATCCGCCCACCACGGTCGGTATGGCCGGTGCCAATCAAGCGCATGAGAACCGGCAGCCGTACCTTGCGTTGAACTTCTGTATCTGCCTGTCCGGCGTGTTTCCGCCGCGACCGTGAGCACATTGGCAGCGCTGGCCTTCCCCACGGTGCGGGCCAGCTGGCTGCCGGCAACGGGGGAAGCGCCCGCAACGGGAACATGCTGGCGCGAGGCCGGTGACGAGGATCTGCCGTTCTTCCGCCAGTTGTATGCCGATACGCGCGCGGCCGAACTGGCCGCCGTGCCTTGGCCGGATGCTTTGCGCCAGCAGTTTCTGGACAGCCAGTTCGCGCTGCAGCACCAGCATTACACCAGCCATTACCAGCCTGCGCACTACCTGCTGATTGCCGACAACGGGGGCGCGGTTGGGCGTCTCTACGTGCATCACGACGGGCGCGTGGCCACGATCATCGACATCGCGCTGTTGGATCGCGCGCGTGGGCGCGGCATCGGCTCGGCCCTGCTGCGGCATGTACAAGGCAAGGCGCTGGACGAGGGCCTGCAGGCAGTCGTGTTGCATGTGCAGAAGGGCAACGACGCGGCACTACGGCTCTATCAACGCCTGGGCTTCCAGACCGAGTCCGACACCGGCAGCCATCTGTTGATGCGCTGCCCGCTGCCCGTGCTCAGTTGATGTGCTCAGTTGAACAGGGCCTGGTAGATGAAGCCGCTGCGATCACGGGCGATGGGCACCAGGAAAATGCCGAACTCGCCCATTTTGTCGTGCCGCATGAGATAGGTGCGCTGCGGGAACAGCACCGCCGATTCATGGCGGAACAACAGCGAAAACGGTTCACGTACCTCGCCCACCCGCGCGTGCTGCTGCAGCGGCGCGGCCTCGACCAGCACGAAGGACGCACCTGTATTGTCGATATCGACGTTGAAGGTTTCGTTGAGATGACCTGCGAACTGCCCCAACTGGAAAAAGTGCATGTGTCCCCCCGGTTAGGATGGAGCATGCCCAAGGTGATGCCGGCTTTCAATATGTCGCTGCCCATGCGCTTGGCCCTGCCCGCCATTTTTCTGCTCGCCCCGCTGCTGATCGCACAGCCTGTGCGGGCGCAGAACGCTGTCGCCCCCGCAGTGCAGAAGCTGCCTGCCGACGCGCCATTACCGCCGGAGCTTGAGCGCGTGCTTCGCGATTACGAACAGGCATGGCACAACGGCGATGCAAAGGCATTGGCAGCGTTGTTCGCCGAGGATGGGTTTGTTCTACAAAGCCAGCAGGCGCCGGTGCGCGGACGTGCTGCGATCGAGGCGGCGTACACCGGCCAGGGCAGCAGCCCGCTGCGGCTGCGGGCGTTTGCCTACGCGACCGAAGGCAGTACGGGTTACATCATTGGTGCGTATACCTATGGCAGCAACGTGGGCGATACGGGCAAGTTCACGCTGACGCTGAGGCGCGTGGACGATGGGCCGTGGCTGATTTTCTCGGATATGGACAACAGCAACGCGGCGCCGCGGCCGCGGTGATCGCATTCCGCCGGGCATGGCCCGGCGCTACCGCGCCAACCAGGGTTGGCAGCTACCACAAGCGGGTTCCGTCATGGATCCACGCCATGCGTGGATGGATTGCACAAAAAAACCCCGGCGCATGGCCGGGGTTTTTCGATTTACTTGAACAACGTGTCCGGATACTCCGGTTTCTGTTCGCGTGCCAGCAGGGCACGCAATCCTTCTTCCGGGGTCTGCTCGCCGTGCAGCACGGCGCGCACGCGGTCGGAGATCGGCAGGTCGATGCCATGACGGCGTGCCTGTCGCATCACTTCATCGGCGGTCTGCACCGATTCAACCACCTGGCCGATTTCGCGGATGGCATCCTGCAAGGTCTGCCCACGGCCCAGCGCGAGCCCCAGGCGGCGGTTGCGTGACAGGTCGCCGGTGCAGGTCAGCACCAGATCGCCCAGTCCCGCCAGGCCCATCAGCGTTTCCGGCTTGGCACCGATTGCGGCGGCCAGGCGCAGCATCTCGTTCAGGCCACGGGTGATCAGGCCGGCACGGGCGTTGAGGCCCAGCTGCATGCCATCGGCAACGCCGGTGGCCACGGCCAGCACGTTCTTCATCGCACCGCCCAGTTCCGCACCGACCATGTCGTCGCCGGTATAGGCACGGAAGGCCGGGCCGTGCATCGCCTCGGCCACCGTCTGCGCGAATTCGGGCACGTCGCCGTGCACGGTGATCGCGGTCGGCAGGCCCAGGGTCACTTCCTTGGCGAACGACGGCCCGGTGACGACGGCCAGCGGCACGTCCTCACCCAGCACTTCGCGCGCTACTTCATGCAGGAAGCGGCCCGAACCAGGTTCAAAGCCCTTGGTGGCCCAGGCCACGCCGGCACCGGCCGGACGCAGCGGCGCCAGCGCGCGCACGGTTTCGCCGAACGCATGCGACGGGGTCACCACCAGGATCCAGGCGGCGCCCTGCACTGCCGAAGCCAGGTCGGTGGTGGCACGCAACGATTCGGGCAGCGGAATGCCCGGCAGGTAACGCGGATTCTCGTGGCGCTGGTCGATGGCTTCGACCACGGCGGCATCGCGTCCCCACAGCACGGTCTGGCGACCGTGCCGTGCGAGCAGCGTGGCCAGCGCGGTTCCCCAGGAACCAGCACCGAGCACGGCAATCTTGTCAGCGGTAATGCTCATCCGTGACGTCGCGGCCGGGATCAGGCGTTGCCGACCGGCTCGGAGTCAGCCAGCGACGGTGCGTCGCCCTGCTCCTGGCGCTGGCGCAGGGTTTCTGCGTACAGGCCTTCGAAGTTGATCGGCTGCAGGAAGAACGGCGGGAAGCCGCCGGCCTGGATCAGGTCGCTGACCAGCTGGCGCACGTACGGGAACAGGATGTTCGGGCACTGGGTGCCGAGCAGCACGTCGATGGACTGCGGGTCCAGGCCGACCAGACCGAACACGCCGGCCTGCTTCACTTCGGCCACGTACGCGGTGCGCTCGCCGGCCTTGCAGGACAGGGTCACGGCCAGCACGACTTCAAAGGCATTCTCGCCCAGACGCTGGACCTGCTGGTTCAGGTTGAGCTGCAGTTCCGGCTGCACCTGGTCGTTGAAGATCGACGGCGCATTCGGCGACTCGAAGGAAACGTCCTTGACGTAGATCTTCTCGACGGTGAACGCGGGGCCGGTGGCGGCATCGACCGGCGCGACAGCGCCGTTGGTGGTCTCTTCGGACATTTCCAGTAACTCCAGTGAATGCAATGAAAACGAGGGTCGAATTACTGCGATGGGGGCGGCGCCGGGCTCAAACAAGGCCGCTCGCGCCACCGCCTGGGATCAGTTGCGGCCCTTGACCAGCGGCAGTTCTGCCTGCTGCCACGCCGGGATGCCGCCGTCGAGCACGAAGACCTTCTCGAAACCGGCCTTCTTCAGTGCCTTGGCGGCAGTTTCGGACGCATTGCCGCTGCGGCACACCAGCACCACGGGCGTCTGCTTGGCGTTGGCCACCAGCTTGTGGTCGGCGCCGAATGCGCTGGCCTGGGCGCTGCGGCTGCCCGCGATATGGCCCTTTTCAAAGTCGGCGCTGGGCGACAGATCCACCACCACCGTGCCGCCCGCGTTCATCAGCTGGGTCAGTTCGGCGGGCTTGATGCCCTTGAAGCCACGGAAAAGGCGGCGGATTTCGGTGACGATGAGGGCCACGGTCAGGCCGACCAAGGCCGCAGACAGCATCGGGTTTCGGCCTGCGAAGGCCAGCAACTCTTCGTAATTCACTCAGGTCACGGGTCGATTAAGCGGGCGCCGATTGTCGCACAAGCCGGCGCCGGCCCGTCACTGCCCCTGCCAGAGGTCGGGCAGGCCGGCACTTTGCCACCAGCGCTTGGCTTCCGGATCCCAGCGCCAGCGCTCGGTGACCACCACGGTGCGCTCGGCCTGGGTGTTCTGGTTGATCACCCCGATTTCGACCCGGCGTTCGACCTGGCCGCCATCCAGCGCTGCCGTGCTGCGCTCGCGATAGGACGACACACGCAGCTGGGAATAGCGGTTGAGCTCGAACTCGGTGGGCGGCTTTTCCTTGCGCAGCTTGGGGTCCAGATAGGCGATGGCATCGTCCATGCTGCCCCAGCGGATGGTCGCGCCGTAGGCGATCTGGGTCTCTTCCAGCATCTTGCGCTGCTTGCGGGACAAGTCGTCGGCGGCAGCACCGGCAACGGCGCTGACCAGCAGCAGGGAACACATCAGGAACTGGATGAGGCGGCGCATCGGTGGTTTCCGCAGGGCGTCAGCCTGCCATCCTACCCTTTGGTGAAGGCAACGAAGCGACCGCTGAATTCGGCGGCTGCCTTGCCATCGGCGGCCGGCTGGCGGGCGACGATGCTGATGCGGGCCTTGCCGCGCTGGCGGAAGGTGGCCAGGAAGGTGTCCCAGCTGCTGCCCTCGGCCACCTCGGCGTGGGCGTGCAGGTCTTCGTACACCGGGGCCAGGTAGCGCAGGTTGCTGTCGGCCACGTAGACCTCGGCATCGTGACCGGCCAGGCGCAGGCGCAGGCTGACCAGTGCCCAGCCGGACAGCGTGAGCACCGAGGCCAGGCTGCCACCGAACGCGTTGCCCTTGTCGTTGACGTTGGCCACCAGCGGCGCGGTGATGCGCAGCACGCCGTCGGCATAGCCATCCAGGCGGATCTGCATCGCGCGTACCGCGGGCATGCAGTCCAGCACGTCCTGCAGGGTGGCAAGCGAAGAGGTCAGGGCATCAACAGCCATCAGCAGCAACCACGACAACAAAGGGCCCGCATAATGACGGGAATGGCCAACCATACGATACCCACTGGCTGGACCCTGATCTCGCTGCGCCCGCAGGGCCAGCACGCTGCGCTGCGGCATGCCGCGGCCGCGCTGGGAGGCTGCACCATCGCACTTTCACCGTGGCGGCTGCAGCGGCTGCAGAGCGTTGCTGCACAGCAGCAATTGAAACGGGCGCTGACCAGCGATCGGGTGGTGTTCACCAGCCCGGCAGCGGTGGCAGCGGCGGCAGGTCTTCTGCCGCTGGCCGCTGCCCAGCGCAGCCCTTGGCTGACGGTCGGTGAAGGCACCGCGCGGGCCCTGCTCGCCCACGGCGTCGCCGAGGTTCACGCGCCGCAGCGGATGGACAGTGAAGGGCTGCTGGCGCTGCCGCTCTTGGCCGAGGTGCGCGGCATGCAGATCGGGCTGGTCACCGCACCCGGTGGCCGTGGCCTGATCGCCGCGGAACTGCAGGCGGCAGGCGCCCGGATCACCCGTGCCGACGTCTATCAACGGTTGCCACTGCGCCTGTCGCGGCGCACTTTGGCGCGATTGGCTCAGTTGCCGGCGCCATGGCTGCTGGCCATCAGCAGTGGCGAGGCCCTGCAGCGCCTCTGGCAGCAGTTGCCTGTCGTCTGGCAGCAGCGGCTGCAGCAGAACAGCATCGCGCTGGTGGCCAGCGACCGACTGGGTGCACAGGCGCAGGCGCTGGGGCTGGCCCGCGTGGTGCGCAGCGAAGGCCCGACCACCGATCAGTTGATCGCCGCCGCACACGCCGCGCTCACCGGCCCGGCAGCGACCTGAACAGGCACCCGGTGCCCGCTTGCCGGTGTCGTCGGCAACAGTGATGCTGTGCACAACGCTGCCTGCCGGATCCCTTTCGGCGTCGCCGCCGACAAGGAAGCCCGATGAACGAAATCCTGCCGCCTGACCCGTCGCCCCGCCGCCCCGTGCGTTGGCTGCTGCCGCTTGCCGTGCTGGCGGTGCTGGGCGCGGGCGGCTATGCCGGCTACCGCTACTGGCAGCAACAGCAGAGCGACCAGTTGGCGCAGGCGCAGACCACGGCCGTGCAGCTGAAGGGGTTGGAGGACACGGTTGAGGGGCTGCGTCGTGACCAGCGCGCGACCAGCCAGCGCCTGCAGGATGCCGCTACCACCAATCGGGTGCTGCGCGATGAGATGCTGGGGCTGTCGCAGCGCAGCGCCCTGCTGGAAGAAAACCTGGCCAAGCTGGCCGACAGTGCCAACCTGGGCCGCCAAGCGGTGCAGCGCGACGAGGCCGAACTGCTGTTGACCCAGGCCGCACAGCGCCTGGCCTTCGCCGATGACGTGGACGGTGCGCGCCGGCTGTATGCCCTGGCCGCCACCGCGTTGGCCGGCCTTCCCGACAGCGATGGCCTGAACCTGCGCCAGGCGCTGGTGCAGGAACGCGATGCGCTGGACGCACTCGGTGCGGGCCCGCGGGTGCTGTCATTGCAGCGACTGGATGCGCTGGGCAAGGCCCTGCAGGGCCTGCCGTCGCAGATCGTGCCGGCACCGGCTGCCACGACGGCCAAGCCCTGGTGGCAGGCAGCGCTGGCGCCCTTCGTGGACATCACCCCCAGCCGCATGAACGGACCGCTGACCGTTGCCGAACGCGCCACCATCGACACAGCCCTGCAGCTGGAGCTGACCCTGGCACGCGCGGCGATCGAGCGCGGTGATGCCAGCGGCCGCGATGCCGCGCTGAACCGCATCGATCACTGGGCGCAGCAGCGCTGGCCGGATTCACCGGCCCTGCGCGCGCAACGTGCTGAACTCCAAGCCCTGCGCAAGCTGCCGCTGCAGGCTGATGACAGCGTGCTCGGCAGCACCCTGCAACAACTGCGTACCCAGACCGACCGGAGGTAAGCCCGTATGAAACCCTTGCAATCACTGGTCGTGCTGCTGTTGGCCGTGGCCATCGGCGTGGTCGCCGCGCAATGGCTCGGCACCGATGACCTCAACCGCTACGGTGAAGTAACCCTGCGCTACGGCGGCTTCGACTATCACAGCAACCTGCCCAAGGTGGCGCTGCTGTCGGTGATCGGCGTGCTGGTGCTGTGGCTGCTGTGGAGCCTGATTGCCGCACCGTTCCGTGCCTGGGGCCGCTACCGCCGCAAGCAGGGCCGGGTGCGCCTGATCGATGGCCTGCTGGCCTATGAACACGGCCAGTGGCAGCGCGCCGAGAAGTTGCTGGACGGCGCCGCCAAGGACCCGGAAGTGAGTGGCGTGGCCCTGGCCAATGCCGTACGCAGTGCGCAGGTGCGCGCCGACACCGAGGCCACCGAAACGCTGCTGCAGCGCCTGGGCGAGAGCGATGCGACCCTGCAGGCACTGCTGCGCGCCGAACAACTGCTGGCGCGCGATCTGCCGGTAGACGCGATCAATGCGCTGGATGTGGCGGCGATCCAGCCGTTGCCGCCGCGCGGGTTGTGGCTGCGCACCGAAGCCCTGGCACGTGCCGGCCGCGCGCACGAAGCCTATGGCCAGCTGGGCGCGCTGCGCCAGAGCAAGGTGCTGCCAGCCGAATCCAACAGTGAACTGGAGGCGCGCCTGGCTGCACAGGCACTGCTGGAAGCAGCCGACGTCAATGCGCTGGCCGCGCAGTGGGAAGCAACGCCGAAGGCGCTGCGCGCGACCCCGGACGTGGTGGCTGCGTATGCGAGCCGCGCCGTGGCTCTGGAGTGGGACGAACCGGCGCTGCTGGCGCTGGAACACGCGCTGGACCATCGCTGGGACGACGAACTGGTTTCGCTGTATGCGCGACTGCCTGCCGAACGCCTGGCAACCCGCCAGACCAACCTGCAGCGCTGGCGCACGGTGCACGACGAATCGGCCGCGCTGCGGCTGGCGCAGGGCCGCATCGCCCTGGCCCAGCAGCAGTGGGATGCCGCCGACGCGTTCCTGCATGAGGCCATCGCCGCCGGTGCCGGTGCGCCGGCCTGGGAGGCATTGGGCGACGCATTTGCCCAGCGCGGCGAACATGCGCTGGCCGCGCAGTGCCTGGCCAACGCGCTGCGCCTGCAGCGTGGCGAGGACAGCGTGGCACTGCTGCGTGGCTCTGCAGTCGTGGGAGAACAACCGTTGCGCGCCACGCTGGAAGAGCAGCCGACCGCTGCACTGCCGCCGGTGTACGACGCCAATGAAGAGCGCGACGAGTTCGGCAACCCACGGTTGCCGTGATCGCTGCCTCGGTGTGCCGACCAACGGTCGGCCCCCACCAGAGCAAGAAAAAACGCCGCCCATCGGGCGGCGTTTTCATGTGTGGAACCGGGTAGCCGTCAACCTTGGTTGGCGCGTGGCCTCTTCCGAACGATGCCGCTTCATGGCCGACCAAGGTCGGCATCTACCAAAGCAGATCCAGCGCCGCTTTCCGGTAGCCGCCAACCTTGGTTGGCGCGCGGTCGCGGTGATCAGCGTTCGACGATCGCCACCACGCCCATGCCGCCGGCGGTGCAGATCGACACCAGCGCGCGGCCACCACCGCGTTCGGCCAACTGCTTGGCGGCCGTGGCGATCACACGCGCACCGGTGGCGGCGAACGGGTGGCCGGTGGCCAGCGACGAACCGAGCAGATTGATCTTGTCCGGGTCGATGCGACCCATCGGTGCATCCAGGCCGAGGCGGTTGCGGCAGTAATCCTCGCTCTCCCACGCACGCAGGGTGCACAGCACCTGCGCGGCGAAGGCTTCGTGGATCTCGTAGATGTCGAAATCCTGCAGGGTCAGGCCATTGCGCTTGAGCATTTCCGGCACGGCCACGGTCGGCGCCATCAGCAGGCCTTCGCCGTGCACGAAATCGACGGCGGACACGTGCGCATCGCGCAGGTAGGCCTGCGGCTCGTGGCCATGCGCACGCGCCCATTCTTCGCTGGCCAGCAGCACCGCGGCGGCGCCGTCGGTGAGCGGGGTGGAATTGGCGGCGGTGAGCGTGCCGCGACCGGAGACCTTGTCGAAGGCCGGCTTCAGCGTGGCCAGCTTTTCCAGCGAGGTATCGGCGCGCAGGATGTTGTCCCGCTCGACGCCGCGGAACGGTGCGATCAGGTCGCTAAAGAAACCACGCTCATAAGCCGCGGCCAGCTTCTTGTGCGAAGACACCGCCCACTCGTCCTGCGAGTCGCGCGAGATGTTCCACTCCTTGGCCATGTCCTCGCAGTGGTCGCCCATGCTCTTGCCGGTGCGCGGCTCGGCCACGCCCGGGAACTCGGGCTTGAGCTCGGCGAACTTGAAGCCGGCGGTGAGCGCGCGGATCTTGTCGCCGGTGCTCTTGGCACGGTTGGCGGCCAGCAGGCGCGCACGCAGCTTCTTGCCGTACACGATCGGCACGTCGGAGGTGGTGTCCGAACCGCCACCGATGCCGGATTCGATCTGGCCGAGGGCGATCTTGTTGGCAACGGTGATGATGCTGTCCAGCGAGGTGCCGCAGGCGCGCTGCAGGGTGATGCCGGGGGTCAACGGCGACAGGCCCGAGGACAAGGTGGCTTCACGACCCAGGTTCCAGTCGCTGGAGTGCTTGATCACCGCACCCATCGCCACTTCACCCAGCTGCTGGCCGTGCAGGCCGAAACGTTCGACCAGCGCGCCCAGCGTGCGTACCGACATGCCGAGGTTGCCGACATCCGAATACGCGGTGTTCTGGCGGCAGAACGGAATGCGGACGCCACCGAGGATGGCGACGGGACGAGCGTTGGGCATGGAGATACCTGGCATGGATGAGGGTGTCTGCAACATGGCCTGCACGACAGAGCAGGCATAATGGAGCCAAGTGTAGCTGCCGCCCTGTGATGGGCCAACCGTGGAACCATGAGCAAACCCGACCCCGCGATGAATGCCCTTGGCGTGCTGGCCCTGGAACTGGCCGGCGGTGAAATCCCCCGCCAGGCGGTGCTCAGCGCTGAACAAGCCGGTGAACTGGCCGAACGCGTCGGCCGCGACCTGTCCAAGCTGGTGCCGCAGGTGGCCGAGCTGGACCTGGTGTTCGCCGCCGCCCATTTCGACCCGGCCGAAGTACTGCGTCCGGGCTGGCCGATCCACCGCCGCCTGGAAGAACTGCAGATGCGTGCACCCGGGCGCAACCAGGGCCCGCGCCTGCTGGCCTTCGGTGCCGGCGCCGATGGCGAGGTGCCGTTGCCGTTCCAGGCCGATACCACCCTGGTGGGCGGTGGCCTGCGCGTGGTGCCGTTCCTGCTGACCGGCAGCGAGGTGGCGACCACCTCGGCGGTGGCCGATGCACTGGAAGAGGTGCTGCTGGCCAATGGCATGGCCCATGCCGATACCGCGCTGATGGCGCAGAACACGTTCGGCGCGCGGGTCGAGCACGCGCGCTATTTCACCGTGAACGACCTGGCTGCGATGATGTCGATGCAGTACGACAACCAGGGCCTGGCCGCGCTGTGGCCGTTGATCGAGACCGCGATCATGGCCCCGGGCCAGGACGAGTGGCTCGCCGACGCACCCGAGCCGCTGCTGCGCTATACGCAGGGCGAGGCACGCATGGCGCTGTTCGATCCGGCTGGTTGGTGCGCCCATTACAACCACGGCAGCGGTGACTGCGATCGGCTTCAGGGCATCTACGAGCAGTTCCTGATGCGCCAGCGGCAGATGGCCGCAGTGCTGGAAGCGCACGGCGTGCCGGTGCTGTTCGTGCATTGCGAAGCCGGCCAGGACGCGCGCGAGCTGCTGGCGCGCTGATCTGCCGATCCCCATCTGCCGGGCGATGCGTGTCCGGCACCGATACCTGTTCATGGCGCCGGCAATGCTCGGCCCAGAACGACCGACGCGCGGCCGGGCGCAGCTCGACTGCGCGGAAGTACGGCTGCCGGTTACCTCAGGAGATTTCCGGATGACGCTTGCTGTTTATTGCCGCGGTGCCTTCTGCCTGTTGGGCCTTGCACTGTCCGGCCTCACCCATGCGGTTGCCCCCGTGCGCGGCGGCGATGACAGCCAGCCGCTGGAGTACGCCAACGTGGCCGCATTCGCTGCACAGCTTCACAAGCGCAAGGATGTCGAGCGACTGCCGTTGCCGACGCCCCCCGGCATGAGCGTGCTGCAAACCAGCAAGGAAAGTGTGGAGAACGATCCGGATTACACCTCCACCACCTGGGCGCTGTTCACCGCCCCGCATGCGCTGGCGCCTTCGGTGGTGCGCATGCGCACGGCGATCGGCTGGGACCGGGAGCATCCGTTGCGGCGCACCCGGAAGATATCCACGCTCTGCGAAGGCAACGCGGAAACCTGTGATGCGTTGGCGGCGCAGACCAAGCGATTGGCTGCGGCACCGTTGTAGGTCGGCGGTAGAGAAAACGCCGGCTTGCGCCGGCGTTTTCCTTTTTCTTATTCCGCCTTCTTGATCACCGCACACGCCAGGCGTGCGCCGGCGTTGCCGGTCGGCTGGGTCTTGTAGTCATCTGCGTCGGCGTGGACGATCAGGCCGCGGCCGATGATGTCGAAGTCATCACCCTTGCCGATGTTGACGTTGCTCGACACCGGACCATCGATGGTGGCCACGCCCTTGTCGTCGGCCTTGATGTTGGGCATGTCGCCGCCGTGGTGCGGATCGGCCGCGACGCTGCCGTGGTCCTGCTTGCCCGGATTGAAGTGGCCGCCGGCACTCATGCCGTCCGGCGCGCTGCAATCGCCCTTCTCGTGGATGTGGAAGCCGTGCTCGCTGCCCGGCTTCAGGCCACTGATCTGGCCACTGGCGTGCACCTTGCCATCGACCAGCTTGAAGGTGATCGAGCCCTTGGTTTCGTTGCCTTTGGTGGGCGCCAGTTCGGCGCTGGCCGAGGTTTCAGCGGCCGCAGCGGCGGGGGCCGGTTCGGCCGGGGCGGCAGCGCCTTCGGCCGGCGTTGCTGCCGGGGTTTCGGTGGCCGGGGCTGCCGGCTGCTGGTTGCAGGCCGCCAGGCCCAGGGCGGCGATGGCCGCAAACAGCGAAGTGTGGATCAGACGCATGGAAACGCTCCTTGGAAAATGCCCGGGGTGATCAGCGGATTACCCGGATCACGCCGCAGGCGATGCGGACGCCGGCATTGCCGGCGGGCTGGCTGCGATAGTCATCGGCCCTGGCATGCACGACCAGTGCACGTCCGGCGATATCGGTGGCGGCGCCACCTCCAAGCGTAACGCCCTTCAGGTGCACATCGATGTTGGCGCGGCCCTGGGCATCGGCCTGCAGGTTGTCGATGTCACCCAGGTGGTGCTTGCCGCTGCCGGCGCGACCATGCGAGGTACCGCCGGGATTGAAGTGGTTGCCGGCACTGCTGGCATCCACCGCGCTGCAGTCGCCGCGCTCGTGGATATGGAAACCGGCCTGCTGCATCGGCTGCAGGCCGCCGACCAGGCCGGTGAGATGGATGCCGCCGGGTTCCACCATCAGCGCCAGGCGGCCACTGACGATGCTGGCCGAGGCCGGTGCCAGATTGGCTTCGGCCTGCCGGGCAGTGCTGACCACGGTGGGCGGTGGCGGTGTGGGCTGCGGCTTCTTGGGGGCGCTGCCACAGGCAGACAACAGCGCGGCGGCAGACAGCGGCAGCAGGGCAAAGGACAGACGCATCGAAGACTCCTTGCAGGTAACACTAAGCATTGCATCGTCCATGAACGATCAACAGTTCGGCAAGTGGGCGCGAGGATCGCGTGCAGGCCGTGTTCAATGGCTCCCGCGGCGGCGCCCAGCGCCCAGTTTGCGGGTAAGCGTGTTTCTGCCCAGGCCCAGCCGCGCGGCGGCTTCGGCGCGACGGCCATGGGTAATCTGCAAAGCCGCTTCCAGCAGTGCGTGGTCGACGCGCTCGCGCACCTGCGCGTGCAGGCCCTCGGTGCCTTCGGCCAGCTGCCGGCGTGCCCATTCGGACAGCAGCGCCTCCCATTGGCCCGGATCGCCCCCGGCGTTGCTGCCGCGCCGGCTGCGCGCACGGTTGAGCGCGGTATCGACATCGGCCACACCGATGGTGTCGGCAGCGGCCAGCGCGGCCATGCGCCAGCACACGTTCTCCAGTTCACGCACGTTGCCGGGCCAGTCGTGTTCGCGCAGCGCCTGCAGGGCAGCGGCGGTCAGCCGCTTCGGCGGCGTGTCCAACCGGTGCGCGGCCGCGGCCAGGAAGGTGGTTGCCAGCTGCGCGATGTCCTCGCGGCGCTCGCGCAGCGGCGGCAGCTGCAACCGCACGACATCCAGCCGGTGCAGCAGATCGGCGCGGAATTTCCCCTGCGCGACCAGCCCTTCCAGGTCCTGATGGGTTGCCGCCACGACCCGCACGTCGACGCGGATCAGCTCTCGCCCGCCGACGCGGAAGAATTCGCCCTGGGCCAGCACGCGCAACAGGCGGGTCTGCAACGGCAGCGGCATGTCGCCGATTTCATCCAGGAACAGCGTGCCGCCGTTGGCCTGCTCGAAGCGGCCGATGTGGCGCCGCTGGGCGCCGGTGAAGGCGCCGGCCTCGTGGCCGAACAGTTCGCTTTCCAGCAGTTCGGCCGGAATGGCGGCGGTGTTGAGCGCAACGAACGGTTCCTGCGCGCGCGGTGATTCGCGATGCAGCGCATTGGCTACCAGTTCCTTGCCGGTGCCGGTCTCGCCGGTGATCAGCACTGCCAGCGGCGCCTGGGCGAGGCGGCCGATGGCACGGAACAGCGCACGCATCGGCGGGGTATCGCCTACCAGCTGCGGTGGCTGATCGCTGGCTGCTTCGGCGGCCGGCGCAGGCGCGGCCATGGCCGGTGCCACGGCCGGCAGCACGCGTTGCGCCAGCGCCACGGCGTCATCCAGATCGAACGGCTTGGACAGGAATTCATGCGCACCGCCGCGGAATGCACCGGCGGTGCTGGCAACATCGGTGTAGGCCGACATCACCACCACCGGCAGCTGCGGCAGCAGGGCTTTCAACTTGTCCAGCAGCACCAGGCCACCATCGCCGGGCATGCGCACATCGGTGAACAGCAGCGCCGGCGGTGGGCCTTCGTTCAATGCCTGCAGCGCAGGCGCGGCGCTGTCGAAGTCGACCACCTGGTAGCCGGCCTCGCGCAGCGCGGTGCACAGCACGAAACGCACGGCACGATCGTCGTCGACCACCCAGATGCGCTGCGGGACGGTGGAAGACTCAGACATCACGCAGGGCCTCTTCGGCAGGGGGAGCACCGTTGCCGATCGGCAGCAGCAGGGTGAATACGGTATGGCCCGGGCGCGAGCGGTAGGTGAGCGTGCCACGGTGCTCGCGCGCGACCTGCTGCGCCAGCGCCAAGCCCAGGCCAGTGCCTTCGGCGCGACCGCTGACCAGCGGCAGGAACAGGTGCTCGGCCAGTTCTTCGGGCACGCCACGGCCGTCGTCGGCGATTTCCAGCCGCAGCGCCAGCGTGTGCAGCTGCTCGGCGATGCGCACGCCGTGCTCTACGCGGGTACGCAGGGTGATGTTGCCGGCACCGGCCTGGATCGCGTTGCGCACCAGGTTCCACACCGCCTGGGTGAGGCGGTCGGCGTCGCCGTGGAATTCGGGGATGCTGGGATCGTAGTCACGCTGCAGGCGCACCGCCCAGCCGGCTTCGCTCTCGGCCAGGCGCAGCACGCGTTCCAGCGCGGCATGGATGTTGAGCGGTGCATGTGGCGCGGCCGGGGCCGGCGACAGCAGCTGGTCGAGCAGGCCATTGAGGCGTTCGATTTCCGAACCGATCAGTTCGATCAGCTCGCGCTCGCTGGCATCGCGCTGGGCGGCACGGCGCGCCAGCAGCTGGGCGGCGCCCTTCAGCCCGGCCAGCGGGTTGCGCAGTTCGTGGGCCAGGCCCTTCAGCGCGGCACTGAGCGCGCTGGGCAGGGCCTGGGTCGGGTCGAGGCCGGGGAATTCGTCGACCGGGTGCGCCTCGAGCAGCCAGCCACCATCGTCGCGACGGCTCATCCAGCCCTCGGCAAAGCGCGCCGCCTCGCCGGGCAAGGCCAGCGCCAGACGGTTCAGGCGCAGGCTGTCGCGCTCATCGCGGGCCAGGAAATGGGCCAGTGCCTCACCCTGCACTTCCAGCGCGGCCAGGGGCTGGCCGAGCAGGCGCCGGACGCTGACACCGAGCCAGCGCGCGAAGGCGGGATTGCAGCCGATGATGCGGCCATCGGGCCCGGCCCAGGCCAGCGGCGTGCCGAGGGCATCAAGGGACGGCGGCGGTGCGGGGTCGGACATTGCACCAATGTAGTGCAAAACCAGGGGCCGGGGTCGGATCCCTTTCCGCAAGGAAAGGGCTCTGACCTCTGCCGCAGGTCGAGCAAGCTCGACCACTACCAGAACCGTGGCCGGTTACAGCTTCATGTTCAGGCCGACGAAGAGGCTGCGGCCGGGGGCCGGCGAGAACATCGGGCGGGCGCTGTCCCAGAAGAAGCTGTCGTACCAGGCGTAGGCGTACTGGCGTCCGGTAACGTTCTTCAGCTGCAGGTCCACGCTCCAGCGTGGGTTGATCTGGTAGGCGGCGCTGAGGTCGAGCACGGCAAAGCCACCGAACTTGCCGGCCACGTTGCGCTCTTCCAGGTAGTAGTCGCCCTGCGCGCGTGCCTGCAGGCCCAGGCGCAAGGCGTCGCTGGCGTGGTAGTCCACGCCCAGGTTGCTGATGTGGCGCGGGGTGGCGGCCACTTCGCGGCCCTGCAGGGAAACGCTGGCATCGCGATCGTCGCGGGTGATCTTCGCCTCCTGGTAGGCGTGCGAGGCCCACAGCGTCCAGTCCTCGCCCAGTTGCAGGCTCAACTGCGCGTCCACGCCACGGCGGCGGGTCTTGCCCAGGGTGACCGTGGTGCCGGTGGCCGGCATGTTGGACACCTCGTTTTCTGCATCCTGCTGCCACACCGCCAGACGCGCCTGGCTGCCCGCGAACGGCTGGAACTTCAGGCCCAGCTCCATGCCGGTGTTGGTGGACGGCTGCATCGGTGCCTGCCCCGGGGTGAGGTAGGCCGGTGCGGTGGAACCGGTGAGCACCTGGAAGGTGCGGCCCCAGTTTGCGTAGACGTGGGTGTTCTGGCCCAGGCTGTGGATGACGCTCAGCTTGGGCTGGCCGATGCTGCCGTAATCCTGCAGGCGGCCACTGACACCGTTCATCAGGTGCGTGCTGCCACTGAATCGGTCCACGCGGTAGGCCGGCACGATCTTCCACGCTTCGGCGGGCTGGTAGATGGCCTGCACATAGGCACCCCAGTTGTCGAAGCTGTGGCGGTCGTTGTTCTGTACCCGTGCCGGGGCACGGCTGAAGTCGGTGGGTTCGGCGTAGGCGTAGCGCTCGCGGATGTAGCCGTTGTCCTGCTGCTCGTAGTTCAGGCCACCTTCCACGGTGAGCGTGGGGCTGGCCTGCCAGGTGAGCGTGCTGAGCAGGCCATTCTGCCGCTCATCCCACACCCGGCGCTGGCGCGGCAGGTTGCCGCCGGGAAGGTCACTGAAGGTCACGCGGCGGTCGTCTTCATACCGGTTGTAGTAGAGCCGTGTGCCGAAGGTGAGCGTGTCGGACAGTTTCAGATCCAGGTGCGCGGCAATCTGGCGCATGTCGCGGTCATCATCATCGTTGCCATTGCGCAGGTCGCTGCCACGGCGGTGCATGCGCATTTCCTCGGCGGTCATGAAACCCGGCTCGTCGGCTTCGTGGTGGTAGGCGCGCGCGGTCAGGCCCACGCGCAGTCCATCGTCCAGCGAGCCGTAGAACCACTTGCCACCCAGCGAGTACTTCCTGGAGGTGTCATGGTCGCGATAGCCATCGCTGGCCTGGGTACCCACGAAGTAGTTCTGCGCGACGCCATTGGCTTCGCGGCCCACCGCCAGCTGCGCATCGCGGGTGTTGTAGCTGCCGTAGGCCAGCCGCGCATCGGTGTAGTTGCCGCCCTGGCGGGTGCCGAAGTTCACGTTGCCGCCGATGTTGTGCAGCCCGTAGCGCGGGTCGTTGGTACCGCGCACCACCTCGATGTAGCTGATTTCCAGCGGGAACAGCATGTCGATGAAGCGCTGGTTGCCGCTGTTGACGTTGCTGGGAATGCCATCGATGAGCGTCTTGATGGCATTGAGGTAGCCTTCGCCGTTGAAGGCGCGGAAGCTGACCTTGCCTGATTCGGCACCCTGCCGGGTTTCGGTGAGCTGGATGCCCGGCATCTGCCCCAGCAGCTCCCAGCTGTGGGAGACGTTGCGGTCTTCGATCTGGTCTGCGCCCAGCACGTCCACCGAGGTCAGCACCTGGTGCGCGCTCAGCTGGCCTTCGCTGTGCTGGTGCACATCGACCTTGCCCAGGGTGAGCGCGGCATCCGCCGACTGTGCGAGTGCTTCAGGGGCGAACGGCGCGGCCGCGAGGGCGGCCACCAGCGTGGAGGTCTTCATGGGGAGGACGGCAGGAGGCAGAAAATGAAACTTTATAACATTTCAAATCTGCCAGCCATCCAGCCGGACCCGCCCTTCGTTACACCGGGTAGCCGGTCGCCTCGCGGGCCTTCTTCCAGGCGATGTCGAACTCGCGCGCGCTGATCTCGTCGTCTTCATCGAAATCCATGAACGACACCGGCTGGTCGGCCAGCACGAAGCGGTCATCGCTCTGCCCGGTTTCGTCGGCCCAGACCAGCTTGGCCCCGTAGATCTCCACCTGGCGCACGATCTTTTCGCCACGGGCTTCCATCAGCACGTTGCCCTTGCCCAGGCTCGATTCGGCCCAGTGCTTGTAGTACTTCTTGGTGTTGGTCTTTGCGTTGGGTTTTGCGTATTTCATTGCATTGGTCCTGGCCGCAGGTGCGACCGGAGAGTTCGGAATGGCGCCATTATCGCCCAGCACGGCGGTCGCCGAAGCGGCCGCCTGCGGCCACCGCTCAGTTGGCTGCGGCCGGCACCGGCAACGCAGCGCCCTTCGGCCACAGCATCCAGATATTGCCCTGCTGCTTCATGTCGCCGGCCAGCTTGCCGGCGGCATCGCCGCTGCCCCAGTACAGATCGGCGCGCACTTCCCCGGCGATGGCGCCGCCGGTGTCCTGCGCGGCCACCGGGCGCACCACCGGGCTGCCGTCGGGGCGGGTGGTGGACAGCCACAACAGGCTGCCCAGCGGCACCACGGTACGGTCTACCGCCACGCTGTAACCGGCGGTCAGCGGCACGTTGAGCGAACCGCGCGGGCCTTCCGGACTGTCGGCGCTGCGCACGAAGAACACGTAGCTGGGATTGCTGCGCAGCAGTTCCGGCACGCGCGCAGGGTTGGCCCTGGCCCACGAGCGGATGGCGTCCATGGTGACGTCTTCCTTCTTCAGCTGGCCCTGGTCCACCAGCCAACGGCCGATGGCGCGATAGGGATGGCCGTTCTGTTCGGCATAGGCCAGCCGCACCTGCGTGCCATCGGCCAGGCGCACCCGGCCCGAACCCTGGATCTGCAGCAGCTGCAGGTCCATCGGATCGGTCAGCCAGGCCAGTACCGGAGCCTTGGCACCCTTGCTGGCAATCGTGCCGGCATCGTCGTAGGGCTTGAGCACCTTGCCATCGACGCGACCGCGCAGGCGCTTGCCCTTCAGCTCGGGGTAGACGCTTTCCAGCTGCACCACCACCAGATCGTCGGGGGTGCCATACACCGGCACGGTGGCCTTGGCGGTACGGGTCAGGCTGCCGGGGTAGATCGGCTCGTAGTAGCCGGTGATCAGGCCGTCGGCGCGGTGGCCGCCGGCCCGCAGCGAATAGACATCCAGATCGCGCTGCAGGAACTGGCGGATCGCGGCCGGGTCCTTGTCCGATACCGTGGTGGCGGTCGCGCAGGGCCTGGCCCAGACCGCATCGTTCTTCAGGCGGGTACAGCTGCTGCGCCAGGCAACGAAGCCAGCCTGCAGGTCGGCGTCGGTCACGACCGGCAGTGCCTTCCAGTCAACCTTGGCGTAAGTGGCGGCAGGCTTGATCGCTGCTGCCGGTGCTTCGGGGCGGCTGCCGGTGGTGGAACAGCCGGCGAGCAGGGCTACGGCGAGCAACGCGCCACGCGCGCGAGGAGACGACGGAAGATAGGTCATCGTCTCAATGTAGTGCGGCCAGCGGTAGGCGGGCAACCTTCGGTAGCGCCGGGCCCAGCCCCGCGCAAAACACCTAACCCCCAGTTAGCGCCCCCGGCATGGCCCCCCGCAGCCCGCGAACCGGTCAGCACCAACCACCA